>CAYUNA010000802.1:0-2479 GCA_964445895.1 uncultured Saprospiraceae bacterium
TGCATATTCCGAAACGTTTGACCCCCTCGCTACGATTTTCACTGACCCCTTGTGGATAACATACAAAATGAGGGCGTTAAGTTAGTTGATTTAATCCTTTTCTTAAACTTTTTCCCTGTAATTCGATTCGATGAGACTTTGGTGTAACCCTGTCAAGGATGGCATCTGCCACCGTTGGCTCTTCAAAATAGTCGTGCCATTTAGCTACTGGTAGTTGCGAACAAATCACTACCGAAGCCTTTTCATAACGGTCTTCCAAGATTTGTAATAATGCCATTCTGACGGTATGAGAGATAGCCTGCAATCCAAAATCATCCAAGATAATCAACTTCGCTTTTTTTAAACGGTCTAACCATTTGATGAATGTTCCATCCGTTTTGGCAATGGCAATTTGTTCTTTAAAACGATTCATGTTGAAGTATAAAGTGCGGTAGCCATGAACGCAAGCATTGTTGCCCAAGGCACAGGATAAATAGGATTTTCCGCATCCCGTCGAGCCTGTAATGAGTATATTTTCGCCCCTATCCAGATAGCTGCAATCACTCAATAAAGCTAATTGTGCTTTGGTCAGATTACGGTTTTCGGACGCATCAATGTCTTGAATGGTGGCTTGATAACGCATTTTGCTAAGCCGTAAATACATTTTCATTCGCCTATCCGAGCGATGCTGTTGCTCCGCATCTGCCAAGCGTGCCAGCAGTTCGTGCGCATCAGGTTGTTGATTAATTGGTAAGGATAAAATACCTTCGTAAGCACTTGCCATGCCTTCTAATTTCATTTGCCGCAAAGTTTGCAGCGATGCATTGGTCATAATTTTTCTATTTTTAAATTGACTAATTTTTAGGAATAAAGATTATTGATAAGCCTCTGCGCCACGAATATTTTCGTGTGTAGGTGGCGTAAATAAAGTGTCTTGTTCTGTTTCGTCGTCGTCCAGATTGTGCCGAAGAATCCGCATCAACATGGTGTAAGTAACCTTATCAACTTTTTGGCAACGGGCGGCGGCACGTTCCAGTCGAGCATTGCCGTGTTTTTTACCCAGATGAAGCACGCCTTGACAGCTTTTGTAAGTTTGACTCTGATGGCTTTTACCAGATAAAATCTGTGCCATTGCCCAATGAGTGGCTTGACCGATTTTTAGCCCCATCTTTAAAAAATAAGGCGCATCATAACCTTCCGATTTTTTCCATTCTTGATGAGATTTAGGCATATGTTTGGGCGCAGTTTGATACTGATAAGTGCGTTCGGTTTGAAGGCGTTTGTGTATCGCAACTCGTTGATTACCAACGTATATTTCTACAATTTTGTGTGTATAAACGATGGTCGTTTTTTTGCCAACATAGCGATATGGTAAAGAATAATAGTTTTTTTCTTCTCCTAAATAAACGTGATAATTTCGTTGTGCTTTAGCAATCGTGGTCTTTTTTATTTCAAATAATTCGGATGGTAAATCGCGCATTTTAGGCAACTCATAGGTGTCGAATATGGACTTTCGTGTACCCTCCTTTTTTTGATAAGGCAGGCTGTTGTGCTTGTCTAATTGTTGAACAATCGCGGCATTTAATTCCGCTTCACTGTGATAAATCTCGTTGCGTAATGGTGCGTAAATGCGCGTATAAACGGTGCTGACCATATTTTCAACGCTTGCTTTATCCTTTGGTTTTGCTGCACGAGTAGCTTGTAAATGAATGCCATAATGGGCTGCTAACTGTACACATAAATCATTAAATTGAGGTTCGTAACGGTCGGCTCGTATCACATAAGCCTTCAAATTGTCCGATAAAATAATCTGCGACATTTTACCAAAAAACAGTAAGGCGGCATTTAATCCTGCAATAAAATCAGCCGTCTTTTGACTCGGCAAAGCAATCGCAAAAGTGTATTGAGAATGCGGCATCACAGCAACCAAAACTTCACAATCGTGCACTTCACCAGTATGAATATCTATCCAGCGCAGCTTTTTACCAGCAAAATCAACCTGCATCACCTCACCTGCCGAATGAGTCATCGCAAGTGTTAAATCTCGCTGACCGATATGCTGTCGAAGTAATTCGCAGAAGCGGCTGTAGCCAAAACCCTCAGGATGCTCCAACCGATATTCTTGCCAAAGGAGGTACTTGGTCACGCCGACTCGTCGAAGTTCTTTTATCCAATCATCTACTTTGGTTATAAATAGAGCTTCTCGCTCGTTGACTTTTTTATCGGCAGATTCATAAAAAACGGATAAAAAATCTTCATCCGATAATTTCAATAAAGCGGATAAATCACCATCGGCGAGTTTTCCTCGACGGACGTATTCCCTAACCGTATTTTTAGAAATCCGCAGTTGTCGGGCTGTTGCTTTAAGCGATTTGGTCGCTACATAAGTCTTGATAATGTCTTTAACTTGGTCCATACGTTTTAATTTCCCCATACTGTGATGCTGTTTTGATGAGCAGCTAAGTTGGGCTTTTTTAGGCGTATGTATCCACTATATTTA
>CAYUNA010000803.1:0-2473 GCA_964445895.1 uncultured Saprospiraceae bacterium
AAGCTATGTCAAAAAAAGCAAAAGAAATCAAACGAATTGGTGTTTTTACTTCTGGTGGAGATGCTCCTGGTATGAATGCGGCAGTACGGGCTGTGGTTCGTTACGGAACATATAAGGGGTTACATATATATGGTATCAATCGAGGGTATGAAGGCATGATTAATGGCGATATTGAGCGATTGGAAACTAAATCCGTGCGAAATATTATTCATCGAGGAGGAACGATTCTGAAAACAGCACGTAGCATGGAGTTTATGACGCCTGAGGGTAGAAAACAAGCCTACGAATCCTTGAAGTCTTATGATATCGATGCATGTATCGCTATCGGTGGCAACGGGACGTTTACGGGAGCAAAGATTTTTTGTGAAGAATATCCTGACATGGCGTTTATCGGTGTTCCCGGAACTATTGATAATGATATATTTGGTACGGATTTTACCATTGGTTTTGATACGGCAGTCAATACGGCGGTGGAGGCAGTCGATAGAATTAGAGACACGGCAGATGCGCACAGTCGGTTGTTTTTTATAGAGGTGATGGGACGACACTCTGGTGAAATCGCTTTATATACGGGCATTGGTAGTGGTGCAAGTGGGATTTTGATACCTGAAAAAGCGTCGGATAGTGAGTCGTTAATTAATTTATTGAAGAAAGGAATTAAGCGTAAAAAACTGTTTAGCTTGGTGGTGGTAGCAGAAGGTGACGAGACAGGTGGCGCAATGGCAATAGCCGCTAAGGTTCGAGAGGAATTTCCCCATTTTGAGACCAAAGTAGCCATTATTGGACATTTGCAACGTGGTGGTTCTCCTTCTGCTTCTGATAGAGTGTTGGCTACAAAGTTGGGATATGGCGCGGTGGAAGGTTTGCTGAAAGGGAAGGCAAACGTGATGGCTGGTTCAATTAATCAGAAGATAGAGTACACTTCATTCGATGATGCAATTAACAAAAAGAAGAAGCCGAATGAAAATTTACTTGAATTGGCTGAAATTTTGGCACTTTAATAGGCTACTAATTCGCTTCTCCCTTAAGTACCCGGACAGATTTATTCGTGGAATCTTAGTTCTAAAATTCCGCGAATAAATATGTCCGAGTACTTAAGTCCGAGTACTTATTTATTAAAATAACTGGACAAAAATTGATTTCCTCTAAAATGCAATCATCCATTTCAAAAACCGTGTTTGGAGAAACGCCAGAAGGGCAGATAGTTGACCTTTTTACATTGGAAAATGAGGCTGGAGGCGTCGTTCAAATTACCAATTATGGCGGCATTATCGTTTCTGCAAAATTACCTGATAGCCATGGTAATTTAGGTGAAATTATGCTCGGATTTAATGATTTAGATAGCTATTTGACCAAAAATGACCCTTATTTTGGAGCAATTGTGGGACGATATGCAAATAGGATTTCGCATGGTCGATTTGTTCTTGATGGCATTGCTTATGAGTTGGCAACCAATCAGTCCCCGCATCATTTGCATGGCGGAAATAAAGGATTAGCCAAGCAAATTTGGACAGCAGAGATAACTGGAAAAGAAGGGCAACAAAGTTTAAAATTAAGTTATATCAGTCCTGATGGAGAGGAAGGCTACCCTGGGAAGTTGGACTGTACGGTTACTTATTCTTTTTTGAAAAACAATGAATTAGTTATTGATTATCAGGCGGTTACAGATAAAAAAACGATAGTTAATTTTACGAATCACGCTTATTTTAATTTGAAAGATGGCGGAAGAACGCCAATTAATGATCATCTTTTAAAAATCAATGCAAACTCTATCACTGCTGTCGATTCGACTTGCATTCCAACAGGTGAATTGATGTCTGTGGATAAGACACCTTTCGATTTTACTACTTTAAAACCTATCGGAAAAGATATTCAAGCAAAGCACCAACAGATTGGACATGGAAATGGATATGACCATAATTATATTTTAAATAGAAAAGGTCAAGAACTATACATCGCCGCCGAAGTACTTGAACCCAATACAAGGAGAACGCTAAAGGTTTTGACAACCGAACCCGGTGTTCAATTGTATACTGCCAATTGGTTAGATATAAAAGGCAAAAATAATATTGATTATCAACCACGTTCTGCTTTTTGTTTGGAAACCCAGCATTTTCCAGACTCACCCAATCAGCCAAGTTTTCCTTCTGCTATTTTGGACGCAGGAGAGACCTTTCGTTCTATGACAGTTTATCAATTTGGCGTAGCATAGTTGATGTTACATCTACTGAACGTTTTGTATCAAAAATCTTTAGCATACATCAATTGCCCATCAGGCGCGCGCTTTTGAGTAAAAAATCTCACCTAAATTTTTTAAATAAACATATATTAAAAATTTTAATAATTTGGCACAATCTTTTCTATATTATATAATATTGTAATTCATTAGGAAAATAATCTTATTGAAAAATGGGACTATCCTCCATCATTTATCATCATTAAAAAGCGAAAACACAACTTTAAACTTCCTTAG
>CAYUNA010000804.1:0-2472 GCA_964445895.1 uncultured Saprospiraceae bacterium
ACAGTATGAATGGCAAATTTAGCAAAAAAAATTAGGGAATTCCGCGAATTATTCTGTACAGCTTTTCTACTTTTGTCACTACCTTAAATTTTTCATCTGATTTTCTCAATAATTCATTAGAGGAGTTAGTACTTTTTGAATTAAGTTTCGCTATTTTTTCGCAAAGGATTTGAAGGGAGCAAACGAGAGTTCTCCCAAATTATTAATCTAAAGTGTTAGTGGAGCATTTTGAGCCAAAAATGTTCACGGAAGAAAAGAAATTACGCGCGGCTTAAGGGTTCTCAAATAGAAAATCATGGTGCGAACGGATAGAAAATCTTAAAAAAATATTATGGCTAAAAAACGCGATGCACTAGATGATTTTGATGGAGACTATATTGGTAATATGTGGGGGTGGAAATTTTCGATGTTTTCCCTTGCACTAATTCTAATTCTTTCCGCATTTATTGCTTTTCAATATTATAAAACAGGTAAATTCCCGATGCCTGAGCAATATGAAAAAGAGCGACAAATGATGATGCAAGATAGTTTGAATCAAGAAAAATAACCATTTCTATATCGGTAACAAGTCTATTAGAAAAAGGGCTACACTTAAAGCAGATAGCGGGCAAAATCTACTATTCAATAAAAAATAACTATGGAAATACCATTCTATAAATATCAAGGAACGGGCAACGACTTTGTCATGATTGACAATAGGAAAACTCAATGGGTCAATCCAGAAAATACCAACCTCATCAAATTACTTTGCGACCGCAAATTCGGTATCGGAGCTGATGGCCTCATTCTTTTGCAGGATTTGAAGGATTTCGATTTTGAAATGGTCTATTTCAATTCGGATGGCAAAACCAGTTCTATGTGTGGAAATGGTGGGCGGTGTATTGCTGCATTTGCTAATTATCTAGGTGTGGTCGACCGCGATTGTTCATTCATGGCCATTGACGGCGAGCATGAGGCAAAAATAGACGGTGATTATGTTGAACTAAAGATGTCAGATGTCAATGATATTGAAATTGGTGAAGACTATTTTGTCTTAGATACGGGTTCACCTCATTACGTCATTTTTGTAGAAGACCTGGATGACATCAATGTTGTAGACTTGGGTCAAATGATTCGCTATAACGAACGGTTTAGAAAGGAAGGAATTAATGTCAATTTTGTCGAAAAAGGTGATAACCAATTGCTTATCGGGACTTATGAACGTGGGGTGGAAGACGAAACGCTTTCTTGTGGTACAGGTGTGACGGCAGCGGCGCTTTCATTTGCTACCAAAAACTCACAAAGCATTGACAATCAAATAAATATAAAATCTAAAGGTGGTAATTTAACAGTAAAATTTAAGAAAGGAAAGGAAGGGAAATTCACGGATATTTGGCTAGGTGGTAAGGCAGAACGGGTATTTTCGGGGGTATTTTTAGCCAGCGATATAAGTTGATTAGGACAACTTAATCAACTTGCGCATCCAACGCTTGTTGTTGACTTTTAAAGCAACAAAATAAACACCATTTTTTACGTTGCTTAATGGCAATTTAGACCAATTTTCACCTGCTTTAAGGCTAACTTTTTGAGCTGAGATTTGCTTTCCTGCTGCATCAAAAATAGCAATTTCCCCTACTCCATTTTTTAAAGCATCTACTTCTAAAAAACGTTTTGGTTTAGTCGGATTTGAAATTAAAGACACATTTTCAACCGTTTTGTCAACTAAAATTGATTGATTATTGGTCAATTCATACGTCCCGTCTAAATTTAAAATTTTCAATCGATAGTCCATATTTTGATTATAAGCAAATGTGTGGTCAATCAACAAATAAGCCGCTCCAAGGCTATCTCCAAAAGCAATTTCCTGCGCAATTTTTGTAAAAATGCCACCTTCTTCTGCTCGTTGCAATTCAATGCCTGCTATACAAACTTCGGAATGTGTTTCGACATTTACTTCAATAAAATTATCTAATTCAACGACTTGAAAAGTGACATCAGGAGTCTCAGTACTAACAGATTTAGTGGCTTTTTTTTGAGCAAAATCAAGATTTGGAAACATTAAGTGATTTGCATCCTGCTCTGCAATACCAATCATACAACTGGTAGCGAATAACAAAATGCAAAAGAAAAGAGTCAAAATATTAAGACGAATGACGTATTTATGAAATCTTGACATATGTAAATTAACAGAATTTATCGTTAGGAGAACAGTCAACCAATGACATTTTTTTAATAATATAATTAACTGAAAATCAATATTTAAAATCAACATTTTTCAGTTGGGTCAAAAATACATCTTTTCTCTAAAAAAAATAATTTTTTCTAATTTTTTTACTCTACCCTGAGTCCAATTAAGGATGTTACTTGAAGTAACGCCCTTAATTTATCTCCATTTCCAACCATCATATTACGATTTTTATTTTTTGTCGGATCAAGTATAATTTTTGGCGGTGTATCAAATGTAATGCTGTACTTTAGCCGTTATCTGGCCGT
>CAYUNA010000805.1:0-2466 GCA_964445895.1 uncultured Saprospiraceae bacterium
TTTAGACCCATTTAAATAGGAGAAAGTAAGAGTAGGTTTTAAATGTAAAGGTAAAGTAAGCGTTACTTTCAAAGTAACGCTTACTTTACCTTTACATTTAAAACCTACTTCTCATTTTATTCAAACAGCATGATAAACATTAAACCCCCCATCCCGTAAAAAACCAACTAAATTCATCCCTGATGCCCTCGCTAAATTGACCGCCAAACTCGACGGCGCACCCACTGCTGCCAAATAAGGAATCCCCGCCATCATTGATTTTTGTATCAACTCAAAACCTGCCCGTCCACTCACCAAAATCAAATAATTAGACAATGGAAACGGATAACGCTGCAACGCTGCACCGATGAGTTTGTCAACTGCATTGTGCCGTCCGATGTCTTCTCGAACAATTAACAATTCTCCATTTTTATCAAATAGTGCTGCAGCATGAATCCCGCCCGTCTTAGTGAAAACCGATTGGTGTTTCGCTAATTTGTGGGGTAAATTTAAAAGTGTTTTTGGAGAAATTTCAAAGGTAGAAATAGGTAAATCAAAACAAGAATTGGTTTGCACCGCTTCGATACTTGTTTTTCCGCAAATGCCACAACTAGAGGTCGTATAAAAATGTCTTTCTAAAGTAGCGGGGTCAAAATTGGTATTGGGTGAAAGTTCTGCAAGTATGAGATTATCTTGAGAATCAACATGTTTCGTTGCGATCTTTCTAATGGAAATGAGGTCTTCTTTTCCTTGAATAATGCCTTCTGTCAACAAAAAACCAGCAACCAAATCTTCGTCATTTCCAGGTGTACGCATAGTCACTGCAAGCGACATCTTCCTGCGATTTTGCAAGGAACCAAAGTTGAGTCGAATTTCCAACGGTTCTTCGAGAGCTAAGGCATCTGTTACCGTTTGAAATTGCTGGTTTTTATATTTTATTAAAGTAATTTCTTTAATTTGCTGCATGAATGCGTAATTTTCTTTGTCGCTCCAATCGTATTTTTTCATTCCGAGCGAAGTCGAGGAATCTGAACACAAAGTTACACCAGATTCCTCATCTTCGCCCAGCATGACAAGAAATAAATAATATGCAACATTTCGACACCATAATAATAGGTTCAGGTGCAGGCGGTTTGGCCGCAGCATTGTGCCTGACACGTGCAGGTCAACGAGTATTGATTTTGGAGCAGCATTATGTGCCAGGCGGATGGTGTCATAGCTTTATTCGGGACGGGCACACATTTAGTCCGGGCGTTCATTTTGTGGGCAGTATGCATAAAGGCGGGAGTGGTCGGGCGTTATTTGAAGGCTTAGGCATCGCCAACGATTTGGTGTTATTTGAGCAAAATCAGGAGGGGTACGACCATAATATTGTAGGCAATCAACATTTTAAAATGCCAGCGGGTGTCGAACGTTTAAAAACCAAATTGCAGACCAGATTTTCAAAAGAAAAGCGAGCGATTGCACAGTATTTATGGATGGTCGAGCAGGTGCATAAAGAATTGCACGATGCCATGATTGTCGATACCTGGAAAGACATTTTAACGATGCCGTTTCGGACAAGGCACATCGGTCGGATGGGGTGGTGGAAGTTGAAAACGGTGCAGGACTTTTACTTGAAAGACCCGTATTTAAAGACTTTTTTAGCTTTACAATGTGGGAATTATGGGCTGTCACCAAAAGATGCGCCGTTCGTTGTGCACACTGTTTTAGCCAATCACTGCATGTCGGGCACGATGTATCCGCGAGGTGGTGGTGCAGCGATTGTGAAAGCTTTTACTAAAAATATTAAGCGGTTGGGCGGCGAAATTCGGACAAGTGCGGGTGTGAATAAAATTTTGCTGGAAAAAGACAAAAATGGGCAGCAGGCAGTAGGTGTTGAGTTGCATTCTGGTGAAAAATTATACGCCAGGCAAATTATTTCAAATGCTGACCCACATCAGACTTTTTTAAAAATGATTGGAGAAAATTGGCTATCAAAAAAATTATTAAAAAAGCTTAACAGTACGAAATATTCAGCAGCAGCGTTGAATCTATTTTTGATAGTGGATATGGATTTGCGAAAAGCAGGCATGGATTCTGCGAACATTTGGTATGCTCAAAAGCCTGATTTAGATGTAGTTTTTGCAGAATTTATGAATAAGGATATTTTGAAAAAAGAAGAGTTTCCTGCCCTGTTTATTACTTCACCCACTTTGAAAGACCCTGTCAGTTTTGATGGAAAACACCATACCGTTGAGGCAATTGCGTTTGTCAATTATGCAGCTTTTGAAAAGTTTGAAAATTTAAAATCTGACGAACGAAGCAAAGAATACGAAGCTTTTAAAGAAAAAATAATTGCTAAAATGCTGCAAACTTTAGAGCGCAGCGTCCCCAATATTTCTAAAAATATCGTTATGGCAGAATTGGGAACACCAATCACCGCGAATCATTATATCAACGGAACAGAAGGAAATAGCTACGGGCCATCTATGATTTTAAAACAAT
>CAYUNA010000806.1:0-2463 GCA_964445895.1 uncultured Saprospiraceae bacterium
AAAGGAAAAATTTGGGCAGAATCAGAATTGAATAAAGGTACCGTTTTCCACCTCCGACTGCCTAAAAAAGAAGTCAATAAAGCAATAGAAATGCCTGCACATTTGTTGAATAAAACTACTTAATACTTATGTTTTGCATGGGTTTTAACCCTACGGTATGTACACAAGTTACCAAGTTACTTTAATCAACTTTCTCTCTAAAGAATGTCAATTTATTTATTTCGCGTTCCTAATTATTACAAATTTAGCATTAAAAATTCATCTAATATATTCCTGCCAAATTCTACGCGTTTTGAACAAAATTTTAGCTAATTTTGCCAAAAATATCACTCAATGCAACAGACAAAGGAAAAATTACCTGATGAAAGCCCACCAATTTTCTCTTCTTGGGGACATCTCTATGCCATCGTACTGATTCTACACACGATTATCATTGCAGTTTTCTATTTTTTCACTCAAAACCACTCGAATTAATTCGATTATCAAGGTTATTTCGATTGTTGTGACAATTACCTTAATCGAAATAATCAAATCAATTGAGCTAATCAAATAATCAAACTATGCACATAATTGATTGGATTGTCATGACCGCAGTTTTGTTAGGAATTGTGGGATATGGAATTTATAAAACGCGGAAAGTTGCCAATGTAAAAAGCTATCTTTTGGGCGACCGTGACCTACCTTGGTGGACCATTGGACTCTCCGTAATGGCAACACAAGCAAGCGCGATTACGTTCCTAAGTACGCCCGGACAAGCCTACGAAGACGGGATGAGATTTGCTCAGTTTTACTTTGGTTTGCCTGTCGCAATGGTCTTTTTATGCGTTTTTGTACTACCGATTTATTACCGACTCAATGTTTTTACTGCTTATGAATATCTCGAAGGTCGATTTGATTTAAAAACGAGAACACTCACTGCCCTACTCTTCCTGATTCAACGTGGGTTAGCTGCCGGCATTACGATTTACGCGCCTGCAATTATCCTGTCAAATATCATGGGTTGGAACCTCAATATGACGATTCTCGTGATTGGCATTTTAGTGATTTTTTACACCGTTTCGGGAGGCACAAAAGCTGTGAGCATTACGCAAAAACAACAGATGATTGTGATACTGGGAGGGATGGTGATTGCGGCCTTCATTTTAGTTGGTGATTTGCCTGACAATGTGGGCTTCAACAACGCCGTCGATATTGCAGGTTCATTAGGAAAATTAAATATTGTTGATTTCAAATTTGACCTTTCCGAACGCTATAATTTTTGGTCAGGAATGCTTGGTGGCGTATTTTTATTTTTGTCTTACTTTGGGACAGACCAATCGCAAGTCCAACGATATTTATCTGGTAAATCATTGACAGAGAGTCGCTTAGGATTACTATTCAATGGAATTGTCAAAGTACCGATGCAGGTTTTCGTTTTATTTACAGGGATATTGGTATTTGTATTTTTTCAATTTACCAAACCGCCAATACATTATAATAATGCGAACTTGGCAATTGTAGCAGAATCACAATACGCACTAGATTTAGCCGATTTACAAAAGGAATATGACGATATTTTTGTAGCAAAAAAAGCCTCCGTTGACAACTTAGTTATGGCAATGGAATCAGGAAATGATGCAGCAATTCAAACGGCGAAAAAGGAAGTTGAAGCATTACAAAATCAAGAATTTGACCTTAGAGATGATGTAAAAACACTCGTAAACAAAGTTGACCCTGACCTCAAAGTCGCCGACAAAGACTACGTTTTCATCACTTTTATTACCAAGCACCTACCAATTGGTTTGATTGGTTTATTGTTAGCGGTCATCTTCTCTGCCGCAATGTCTTCCACTTCTTCCGAACTCAATGCCCTCGCTACGACTACGATTGTCGATTTCTATCGCAGGTCATTCAAACAGAATGGGACAGACCAACACTATTTTACCGCATCCAAACTATTCACGGTCATGTGGGGTGGATTGGCATTAATTTTTGCGTTCTCCGCCAATTTTGCTGATAACTTAATTGAGTTGGTCAACATTGTCGGTTCTGTATTTTATGGGGCAATATTGGGTGTCTTTTTGGTTGCTTTTTTCTACGAAGAGTTGAGCAATAAAGCCCGAAATATGAGCGGAGTTGTCGGCGCAGTTATTGGAGCGTGCATTGTTGGTTATTCATTTGGAGATTTAAATGCCAATGCAGCTTTATTGGGTGGAATTCCAGGCTTTGCCGTTGGTTGGTTTTTGACACATATTACTTTCAAAAAAATCGGTGGAAACGCAATATTTATCGGTGCATTAATGGGAGAAGTAGTTGTGATTACGGTCTTTATTTTAACCAAGTTGGAGATTGTCAACATCAGTTATTTGTGGTTAAACTTAATCGGTTGTGTGTTGGTGATTTTATTTGCGTATTTAATTCAGCAAATAATTGGACAAGAGGAAGTTAGTGCCTGATGTGTATTTTTTTGTAACAAAAGTTTCT
>CAYUNA010000807.1:0-2462 GCA_964445895.1 uncultured Saprospiraceae bacterium
AAAAACGGCTGCTTAGTTAACTTAACTACGTGTCCGACGTCGTGACGAAGACCACTGCGCCCAAAACGGCGCAACCCAAGTCAACTGCCATTTCGCCATCTTCCAAACCACCGCCAACACCCGCGCCTGGAAACGAGGCAAAGCCCAAGCCCTCCAAGACAATTTAATCCGTTGCCCTCAATGCGGCGCGGTAGAATTATCCTTCTGTCACCATCAAACGGGAGAGGGTCAAAAAATAGATTTTTTCAAAAATGCTCATTCTACTTAACATAACCTTGATATGAAGCATTTTTAACACCTCTAAAACGAACACAAAAAAACCGCTGCCTTCCGACAGCGGTTACATAATCAAGAGTATTTTTTTCTACATAAAATACTGATACAAAAATGAAAAATAACACACCATAAAGTTAATCATTTTTCATCAAACTATCAGTATTATGAAGCCTTTAATTCTATCTTTTTTCGCGCTTTTTTGCGCCTGTTCTCCGTCCGAAAATTTGGATGATTTGACCCCTTGCACGGAAACGATTTCTGTAGATTTTGAACCCGCACCATTTGGTGACTTAGTTCAAACACTTCCTTATCACATCGAAAAAGAACCCATCAACAACGCATTTGTGTCTGTCAAATTTGCCAGTCATCAGCTGCCTTGGAAAATCTGGTTCTCATCCACCAATGTCCAATTTTCAGAACCTCCGGTTTGCAACTTTGACGATTATGACGGAGCAATCGAGTTGCTGGTTTCTCAGGAACTCGATAAGAGCATTCTGGAAGTGCAGATTTGGGACACAACCCAATTCGCCACCAATCTCTCGGATTACCAACAGCTAATCGCAGAAATTGAAATTCAATGCTATAATCCATAACGTAAAAAAGCTTGGGTTTGAGTGCCACAGGCTAAAAATGATAGTGTATTAATGAGTTGTTATTTTACAAATGTACAAAATTCTTCTTATGAAATATTACCTTACTTTCTTCCTCACAACTGCCATTGTGCTTTCTTGCAATGCTGGTCCAAATGATTCGATTCCTACCATTCCAGCCGATACGGTATTATACATCAGTCTTGCCGATTATCACCAAAGTTTGGTCGGTGCCCAACTCGCAGAATTTGAAATCCAATCCAAAGGAAACTGGATGAACTACATTCCATCCGTCGGAGTCGGTTATACCCCCAATGGCGAACCTCGCCCTACCATGTCCTTTTCTTTGTCTCAAATATTCACTGCCCAAAAAAATCGCGAAGCCATCGAAGCCAAACGCCGAGGCATCATCGCCACCGCTACCCTGCTTCACCAATCCGAAATTCGACAACTCAGTACCCTCCTCCGACAATATCAACTCCAAACCAAAGAACTCAACTTCGCCTACACTATCTACGAAATAGATACTCGACTATTTGAGTTCTACGCAACCCAACACGACAATCATGAATTAACAGCTTCGCAATTTTTGATGAAAGAAAAAGATTATTTACTAAATAAACAGCTTATTATTCGACTGAAAAACAAATTAGAAGAAAAAAAATTGGAGATTTTTGAGAAATGTAATTTTAAATTTTGACAAACAGAACTAACTGTTAATCAATGAGTTTCACTCAAAAATTAACAAAATGTGCGCAACAATGACACATATACTTAAATTATCAATTATAAACCATTGATAATTTTATTTACCTTTATAGTGGAAAAGTCGGCTAAGACTTTTAACCTCCGAGAACCATACTTTACATATATGGTGTGTGTGGGTAGGTTCTCGGTTTTAGGTATCAATATATGTCGATGTCGCTATTGATGATATAATCTATCGCCAATACGATGTTTATTACCCAAATCATATTGAGTGTGGTGTTTTAGTGAGTGCCTTTTATCCAATTACAAACTTACTAAACCCACACGTTTTTAATCTATCCATTTTAACTCTAAAATCTACCTTTAATTTTCATCTTATTTGTTGTTATTATTTTGTAAAGTATTGTTCATCAAATAATTATGTCTTTAAAATGAAGCTTCAAAATCGTTATTTATGGAAGAACTAAGGCAATTAGCCAAGTACATCACGCCTAAAGACCTTAATTTTCCTAAAATAATAAAGAAGTCAGACGCTAGTAATCAATTAGAACGTCTCTATAATCACATACGTGAAGAAAAAGAACTATCTGTAGAAGCATTTCTTCCAGATAATCCAAATTCGTATAAGTACTTCAATCGACTCAAAAACGACCTCAAAACCCGCCTCATCAACTCTCTCCTCTTCATCAAACCCAACAAAGACGAATCAAAACTTCAAGCAGCTCGCAACAAATGTTACAAAATGCTTGCCGTCATCAATCAATTGCGTGGTAGTAAATTCAAACAAACCGCAGCTAAAGAAGCAGAAAAGACTATTAAAATTGCCATCAAATAGGGTTTGTTCAACGAACTGTGTCAAAAATTAAAAAATAGTATAAAAAATAATTC
>CAYUNA010000808.1:0-2460 GCA_964445895.1 uncultured Saprospiraceae bacterium
GTGTAAAGTCAGTTTCTTTATGTTTTTAGAAAAGGATTTTAAGGGGCAGAAATGAATTTGTAAAAAAATGCCTAAATTCGAGTTTTATTAAAAAAATCAATCCACTAACTCATGTTATTAGCGATAGATATTGGAAATTCGAACGTCGTATTGGCTTTATATAATGGTAAAGATTGGCAAAATCTACTCCGCATGCCTACCCTACCCGACCAAACTATATTGTACTACAAAATGGCAATTGCCGAGCATTTTCTGGAAGCAGGTCAGTCTATGAATAGTGTAACTAAAATAGTTTTGAGTAGTGTCGTACCTGAGTTGCGGGAAGTATTTATTCCGCTTTTATCAGAGTTGTTTCAACGAGAAGCAATTGTGGTTGGACCAGGCATTTATGATAAATTGCCACTCGAAATTTTACGCCCCGACCAAATTGGCACAGACCTCGTTGCCAATGCCATGTCTGCGTTCACTCAATTCAAAAAGGACTGTGTAGTCGTTGATTTTGGTACAGCTTTGAGTTTTACGATTGTCAATAAAAACGGTAAAATTGAAGGCATCAACATCGCTCCAGGTTTGAAAACAGCCGTAAAAGCTTTGGTTGGTAATACGGCACAATTACCAGAAATTCCGCTTCGGATGCCCAAATCAGCCATTGGAAAAGACACCATTACCGCTATTCAATCAGGCATTCTCATTGGCTACGTTGGCTTGGTGCGGCATCAGTTGGTCAGTATTCGAAAAGAATTAGGTGAGCAATATATTGCAGTGGCAACGGGTGGTTTGTCGCGAATTTTAACAGAATTGGAGGATGAATTTGAAGTTGTAGATAGAAACCTGACGATGGAGGGACTGCGGTTTATTGCGGATATTTTTGAGGAATAGGAATTGATAATTGCTTACGGTATACACACCAACGCCTCAATTAAAAATACAAATCTTGCTACGTTTGAAAAGAGGTTGTATCAAAAAAATTTCTAATCGAATGCATCCCGAAATATTCTTTTTTAGACGAAGCAAAAGCCATATTTTTTCTTAAAAAAATACAGCTTTTGCTCCGTCTTCAGAACTTGATTTTTCTCTCAATGAGAAAAATTGCCTTTTGATACAGCCCCTTCAAAAAAAATCAGGGGTAAGGGAATTGGTAAAAAATAATCTACCCATTTAAAATTCAAAATATTATTGCTTCACAAATCGCGTAGCCACTTGAGTTTCCCCATTCAAATATTCTAAAATATACGTTCCCTTAGCCAAATTACTCACCTCGACATTCATTTGTAAATCCGTCATTTTTTGAGTAATTACAGGCTGTCCAACGGTATTAAAAATAGTAATCATTCCGTTTTGTCCCAAAGCCATTCCATTATTAGTAAGCGTTAAGTTAAGCGTTTCCCGAACTGGATTGGTCAAAATATCCAGAGAGATATTCGCTGTTTCCTCGGTTGTTGAGTTTGGGTCTTCTGGGTCAAGAATCAGCAGTTCGTTTTCGGTTGTGCACCAGATTTTACCATCAGCAGCAATCAAAACCGTAAGGACTTCATCAAAACTCATCGGAGAATTCGTCGGATTGTACTCTTCCCAACTGCCATCTTTTAAATGAAATAATCCACCACCGGTCGCAAACCACACATCATCTTTTGACCCATTAATTTCCATTTTTAAAATATAATCGCCCAAGCCCATTGGCCATCCAGGCATATCCGCGGAAGGAGTCCATGTCCCATTTTCATACAAGTTGGCACGACCATTAGGTCCACCAAACCAAAAGGTCTCATTGTCCACTTTCTCTACATAATATTGAAAATTAGACCCAATATTAGAGTTATCTGTATCAAAAAATTCCCAATTTGTACCGTCAAATCGATGCACAGGGTCGCCATTTACCATAGACACAAAAAAGCTGCCATCGCCCATAGATGCCAAGCCACCAGCATTCCATTGAACATCAGGAATATCGTTGTTAGTCCAGGTCGTCCCATCGAACGAAACGAGGCGTTTACTCATGGTAAACCATAACGTTCCATCCTCTTCAATGATGTCAGAAACCAGGTTACTAGGAATGTCAGAGTTACTGGTATTGTAGTTAAACCAGTTGCCGTTTTCCCAGGTTGCAATGCCATCACCGAAGGAACAAAACCACATTTTGCCAGTAGCATCCTGGTGAATTTCGCTGATGGATGGCGCATCATAATCCAAGCCAGTGAGGTCACTATTGAATGTCTCCCAGGTCGTCCCATCCCAACGCACCACGCGCCCAGAATAGCCGTTGCCGCCCCAGACATTACCATCAGTGTCTTCGTATAAAGAGATGATTCTCAAATCTTCATCAGATATTTCATCATAAGGAATGACCGTCCAGTTTTGGGCAAAAAGTCCAGTAGAACAAAATAATAATAAACATAAAATTGTCAACGTGTTTTTCATAAGTAACTTTAAATTGTTAAAATAATATTGATTCTTTGATAA
>CAYUNA010000809.1:0-2458 GCA_964445895.1 uncultured Saprospiraceae bacterium
CCTTCATTATTGAATTTTGAACCAGAAATGTTTACAGAAAAAAGGATAACATCAGCGTAGAATCAATCTATACAAAAAAATAATATGTAACTTTTTATTTTTCTCTACGTCTCAACTTCGGAGAGAGTAAACCAAAAAATTATATATTATGTTTCAAAAAATATTTTTCTCTTTTGTTGGGTTGATTTTTTTAGCAATTGTAGTTGATGTTGCGTTAATTTGTGGCTTTTATACCTTAGCCAGTGCAATTTCTGAGAATACAGAATCAACAGTTCAAGTAATTTTACCAGAAGAAACCAAGATTAAACGAGAGACTTATTAGTAGTATTAACAAAACTATTCTTCAATACTCACGACCAATTCGACTTTTCGATTTTCTTTTTTACTCTTATTTGAATTAACTTCGCCGCGTCCTTCAATAAATATTTTATCGACGCGAATACCTTTTTCTTTTAAATACACTCCAACACTTTTCGCTCGTTTTTCTGATAAAATCATGTTGTAAGCATCTCCCCCGATGTCATCAGAAAATCCAACAACAGAGACATTTTTCACTGTTTTCACTCCATCAAAGACTTCATTTAGGAAAGCATTCAATCCTTCTTTCATCTCGGGTTTTAGCGTTGATTCATCAAAGCTAAAAAGGACGGTATGACGGATTTTTTTCCACTTATCTTTATCAGAATTAGTCGTTGCGACAGGAGCTGATGTTGGAGTGTCTAATTCACCTGTAAAGGTAGGCAAACGAAATAGTGGGTCAAGATTTATATCTAAAGGAAAAAACACCTTATTGTCCCACTCACTAACAAACTTAGTACTTTTATAAGGATGATATTCATCCGCGCGAACGTCAAATTCGAGGGTTTCCCCTGCTTTCACACAGAGGAAGAAGCGACCATTTTCATCCGTTTCCATCGGCAACCGATTTTTGAATTGAACGGTTGTTTTAACGGGCGTTTTTAAAATAGAGTCCCGCACATGTCCTTCTACGAAAGTAATTGATTCACTAAATAATTGCTCTGACAAATCAAATTGATAAATATCCATACCTCCAAATCCACCCTTGCGATTGCTGGAGAAATACCCTGTTTTGCCATCTGCCGAAAGGAAAAAACCCAATTCGCGATACGAAGAATTAACTGGTATTCCAAGATTGATGGGAAAACTCCAGCCTTCGAGCCCATCCCATTTGGTCATGAAAATATCTTGCTCACCCAAGCCCAAATGTCCTGTGGAAGAGAAGTATAACGTATTGCCATCATTGGTAATAAACGGAGCTTCCTCATCGCCTTCGGTATTCACTTTATTGCCCAGATTTTTAGGCGCACCCCAGCGTCCATCCGGAAGCCGATGACTCATCCAAATATCCGTCCCGCCATAGCCTCCTTCCCTATTGCTGGCAAAAAACAGAATCGTTCCATCACAATTAATTGAGGCTTGAGAATCCCAGTCTCCCGAGTTGATATAACCGATAACTGGTCCCGTTTCTTCCACTTTTTCCCCATCCATTTGTCCTTTCCAAACATCACAAGTACCAAGAATGCCAGTGCGTTCACAAGCCGTAAAAAACATCTGTCGGCCATCGCGAACGAAAGTGGCCATCCCTTCATTAAATTCGGTATTGAACGTTTTATTTGCAGTTTGTGCTATGCGCCATTTTTCAGTTGGTCGCATGCTGATGTATAGGTTTTCGTCTTCAAACTCCCCTTTCCGACGCGTAAAAAACATCATTTTTTGGTCATTGGATAAGAAAGGAAAATACTCATCACCGTTCGTATTAATGGCATCTCCGATATTCAAAACGCTGGGAATATTCCAAAATTTGATAGAATCCATGGCGACATGACAGCCGCGAATGTTGCGTGATAATTTCTGATAATACTCGGCTTCTGCAGATTTTTCTGCGCTACCATTATAACTAAATGCGCCATCGGGATAGTTGCGAAGGGTATCAAATTCCATGAATAATTCCAATGCCATGTAGTAGTTCCCACTTTTAAAATGGGCATCTGCCGTTTCGTAAAACAAGGCGCGGGAAAAGCGGTCATTGGCAGCAATAGCCTTATCGTAAAGCTTGGCAGCTTTTTCGTATTCAAGCAGCAATTCATAACAAGCCCCTGCACCTCGCAACGCAGGAATAAACTTGGGCTTGCGCTTCAATACCTTTTGAAAACTTTTCAACGCCTTCTCGTAATCCTTCATCAATAGCAGTTGTTCCGCTTTTTGATATTCAGAATTCAAGGCAGCAGGCAACAAATCCACAGGTGGTGTGATTTGTCCAGAAGTAGTCAGGCTTATTAAAAATAATATTGGGATAATAATTAATCTCATTACACTATTGCTTTTCAGAGTGCAAAGAAACGCAAAACCCGCGTGAAAGGGAATAATTAGATAAGGATTTTTTTTAATGGATGAAAAAATGACAGTTTTTTGTAAAAGTTTATTTATTTTTCAGTAA
>CAYUNA010000810.1:0-2455 GCA_964445895.1 uncultured Saprospiraceae bacterium
GTGCGGACGGACAAAAGATAGAAAATGTACAAAATTCTATCTGATTTTTAATCATGGTAATTTGTCTGCATACCGTAGGTGTATTAAGTTATTAACCTTTTTAGAGATAAGAAAACCAATTCACTGTTTCCACGTTCTATAAAAAAAATAGGAGTGTACGAGGTTTTGAAAATCAAATTTCACAAAACTTCGTACAGCTTTATAAAAAATCATCAATCATCTAAAAACAGCAACATGCCTTTCCTCTTCTACTTAAAACTCTACCTCCTGACTATCCCTGTTTTCTTTGCCATCGACTTAGTATGGCTCGGTGTCGTCGCCAAATCTTTCTACCGCGATCGTATTGGTCACCTGATGGCGGACGAAGTCAATTGGATGGCGGCGTTGATATTTTATATGATGTACATTGCAGGTATTTTATTTTTTGCGGTACAACCAGCCCTGACCGAAAACTCTTGGCAAAAAGCGGCAATTTACGGCGCAGCACTTGGATTTTTGACTTATGCAACCTATGATTTTACCAATTGGGCAACGCTAAAAAATTGGTCGCCGACAGTTGTTTTTGTTGATATTTTGTGGGGTACATTCTTGGTCGCCACGGTATCGGTGGTGTCTTATTTTATTGGCGTTTGGTTGAAAGGGTAGAGGTTAAATAGCTGATAATGCGCATTTAGAAGCACTATACTTTTTACGGTGCAGACGGACTAAGGATAGCAAAATGATAAGTCTAAAGCGGTTCAAATTTCATTCATAAAATCTAATGTTCAGTAGAATATGAACGTTCTATGTTAATCAACTAAATGGATTGTTTAATGTTTAAACATTGAACAATGGTTTTTTTAGTAATTTTGTCTAAAAAATAATATCATGGAACGACGGAAATTCATCAAAGGCTCTGCAATTTTAGGCGCAACGGTTGCCTCACCAATGCTCATCAAAGAGATGTCTGGCATGTTTGAAAACAAAACGGCGCGCAAAGTACATCGGATTCTCAACGCTGACCGTACGACTGTAGGAACACTGCCAATTCTTCGTGCGTTTGCGGGCAATCATCGTGATTATGTATCGCCGTATGTCTTGTTTGATGAATTTGGCCCAGTCGATATGTCACCGGGTAATGCCCCCTTGCGAGTAGATGCGCATCCACACGCAGGTGTGATTCCGACTACCTATTTTATTAATGGTAGCGGACATCATAAGGATAGTTTGGATTATGATTTTCAAATTGGTAAGGGGGAATTTATGATTTTTTCTTCTGGAAAAGGCGCGATTCACATGGAGGAAACGGGTCAGCAATTATATGATGAGGGCGGGCAGTATCATGGTTTTCAAATCTGGTTGAATATGCCAGCCGCATACAAATTTATTGACCCAACGACTGCCGTTTATCGGGAAAAAGATATGGATTTGGTAGAAACGGAGGACTATTCGGTGAAAGTTATTCTGGGTAATTTATTCAATGCGAAATCGAAAGTAAATATGTTGTCGCCTGCATTTTATTTTCATGTAAAAATGAAACCTAATGCGCGTTTGGACATTCCAACCAATCCAACGCACAATGCATTTATTTACAATATTGGAGGTGATTTGGAATTAGAAGGGCAAAAGTCGTTGAAAAAAAATCAGGTTGCACTCTATGAACGCGGTGATAGTTTGATTAATTTATATGCCAAAGATGGTGCGGAATTTTTACTTTTGGGCGGTCAGCCACTGAACGCACCGGTTTATTCTTACGGACCATTTGTGATGAATAATGAAGCGCAAATTCGAGAGTGCATTGCCAATTACCAGAATGGGAAGATGGGGAATCCGGATTTGGTAAACTGATAGATGGTATATCATTTTTCTATCTGATTTTTAATCAAGGTAATTTGTGTGCCTGCCGTAGCTATCTACGGCAGGCAGTGCGTATAAAGTCTTGCTGTACAAAACTCCTCTAATCCGTCCCCTCAAACAATTCATTTACATAATACTCTCGCGTTTGTACATTATAATTATCCAAACAGCCTTCCACGCCGCTGCGCATAATACTCTGACAAGTTCCATTAGAAAAAACGCCTTCTTCGTGCCCTCGGTACAAGTAGCAGTGGCCCAATTCATGGAAAACCACCATTTCTTTAAGTAAATCAGAAGCAACGTTCCAAAACTCGGCATCAATCACAATTTCGGAAGGATGATTTGGACCATACGAACATTGTCCTGCCACATAATCTTCATCAATTTCTTCGATACTGCCAGTAATATTGGTCGCTGAAAGGTCAATGTCATAGCCTCTTGCTTGTCCTTCTGCTTCGAAGCGGTCGAAATAATCTTGAAGACTAATATCAACGGCTCCTACATTGTTGTTGCTGGGAATATTTTCGGTAAAAGTAGTCGACTCTTTTTGGCAAGAAATAAAGACGGTAAGGGCAACGAAAATTGTGATTGAATTTTTCATTTAAATAGTGGTTTTAAG
>CAYUNA010000811.1:0-2454 GCA_964445895.1 uncultured Saprospiraceae bacterium
CTTACTGCCTCAATTTTTCAAGAACTTCCTCCGCTAAATTAAAACTCGTACTACTAGACATTTGCACTGTTTTCAAATCACTCTCCCAAGTCTCCGCCATCGCTGCATAAACGTGATAATGTCCCAAGTCGTCGCGCTCACAATACGCTCCAAATGGAGTATGGCAACCACCACCCAATAACTTTAAAATTTTTCGCTCCACATTGGTCGCAGCTGAAACTTCAGGTTGGTGTAATTTTTTTAGAATTCGGCGAGTTTCCAAATCATCGCTGGTCGTTTGCCAAGCCAAAACGCCTTGAGCAGGTGCGGGAACAAATTCTTTAGGATTTAATTTTAATATATGTAAGTCATTCAAATCCAGTTCCAAACGACTAACTCCTGCCGCTGCCAACAAAATAGCATCAAATGCGCCACTCCGTAATTTTTCAATCCGCGTCGGCACATTTCCTCTAATATCCCGCAATTCTACATCTGGACGAAAGTGACGAACCATCGCTTTTCGGCGCGCAGAAGACGTACCGACAATGCCGCCTTTTTTGACTTTCATGATAATATCTTCGGTCGAATCATGCCGAACAAGCAACCAATCTGCAGGATTTTCTCGATAAGAAACAGCAGTAATTGCCAAACCTTCTGCAGAAGTTGTCGGCATATCTTTCATCGAATGTACTGCCATGTCAATATCGCCACGAAGCAACGCATCTTCAATTTCTTTGGTAAAAAAGCCTTTCCCTTCCAGCTTATCAAAGCCTAAATGTTGGATTTTATCCCCCTTGGTTTTGATGATAACCAATTCCACTTCGACGCCAATTTCCTCCAATTTAGTCTTGGTAAATTCTGCTTGCCACAATGCCAAACGGCTGCCCCGTGTTCCGATTCGTATTTTTTTCATTTTCTCAATTTGCTGATTAACGTAACACAATTTTTGAAATTGTGAAAACTCAATTGTACATGTTGCAATCTAAAAAAATTGCGTCACCTTATTGAAACTGCGCAAATTTAAACGGAATTGCACACTATTTAAAGTGTTGTCCTTTTTTTGACGGAAATATGTTTTGAGGAATGAGACCTACACTTCAAAATTTGTTTTTATGTTTGTAACTGATGTTCAGTGCCTGTTATATTTTAAGTGAAATGAATTCAATAACTTGACCCATTTGGCAGGACTATTTTAGGGTAAGAGAGTTTTCAAGAATACAATAAAAGGAAATCTACAAATGAGTAAAATAAATTTATTTTCAAAGGCAGAACTCAATCGCTACGCCCGTCATTTTGCCATCCCCGAGTTTGGCAAAAAAGCACAAGAAAAGCTCAAGCAAAGCAGCGTTTTGGTCGTCGGTGCGGGTGGTTTGGGAAGTCCTGTTTTACTCTATTTGGCGGCAGCCGGTGTGGGTCATATTGGAATTGTGGAATTTGATGTAGTGGATGATTCAAATTTGCAAAGGCAAGTTTTATATACAACGGAGGACATTGGTAAATCCAAAGCGCAAACGGCTAAAAAACGGCTCGAAGCACTCAATCCTTTTATTAAAATCACCCTTCACGAGACTCAATTAACGGCTGAAAATGCGCTCGAAATCATCAGCCAATATGAAGTCGTCGCGGATGGAACGGATAATTTTCCAACTCGATATTTAATAAATGATGCCTGCGTTTTGGCTGGAAAAGTAAACGTTTATGCGTCCATTTTCCGATTTGAAGGGCAGGTTGCGGTTTTTAATTATTTAAAAAAGGATGGAAATCGCAGTGCCAATTACCGGGATATGTTCCCGAGTCCACCGCCGCCAGATATGGTACCGAATTGTGCAGAAGGCGGTGTTTTGGGGATTCTTCCAGGCATTATTGGCAGTATGCAAGCTAACGAGGTGGTGAAGGTTTTGACTCAAATCGGTGAACCTTTAATCAATAGATTTTATATGTTTGATGCTGCCAGTTTTACGATGCGGACGTTGAAAATAAAAAGGAATCCAGACCTCAACATTTCACAACTTATAGATTATGAGGAGTTTTGTGGCAGCACTAAAAGTAATTTAAAAAAAGAAATAAAAGTAATTACCGTTGCAGAATTGAAGGAAATGATGGCTCAAAAAGTCGATTTTCAGCTAATTGATGTACGAGAAGACTTTGAATATGAGATAGCCAATATGGACGGAGAATTGATTCCCTTGGGCACTATTTTGGACAATGAAAAACGAATTATTCGTACTAAAAAAGTAATTATTCATTGTAGAAGCGGCGTGAGGAGTGCTACGGCGATTGAGCAATTACAAGAACTCGGTGACTTCGACAATTTATATAATTTGGAGGGTGGGATTTTGGCTTGGGAAGCGGCGGGTTGATGCTGTATTTTTTAGATTAGGGAGTTTGTATTTCTATTTTACCAATGGTACACTGTAACATAAGTTTCTTTGCATTTAAAACAAGAGGAGTTTGAGGATGAAAAATGATTTTGCA
>CAYUNA010000812.1:0-2447 GCA_964445895.1 uncultured Saprospiraceae bacterium
GGGAGTGAGGTGTTTGAAGCTCGAAAATCTTGCGATTTTCTCGCTTCTCACAATTCAAAGAAACTTATTTTACACTGTCCCTATTTTACAAGATAATATAGTATCAAATAAAAATTCATGATTCAAATAAAAATTTTACTTCTCACTTTTTGCGGACTTTTCTGCACCAATTCGGGACAAGCACAATCGACTGATTTGGCACTCGGACAATGGAAAGCACACCTGCCGTTTCGCAAAGGTTTGGATGTTACACAAAGCAATACGGATGTTTATTTTTCTACTGAAGAAGCTGTTTTGCGATTGTCAAAAGATGGAACTGAACAAGAAAAATTGACTAAAGTGGAAGGACTCAGTACCGTCGGTATTCGTACGATTGGTTATAATAAAGGAGGGGAAGTTTTGGTCGTTGTTTATAATTCTGGTGTGATAGATTTATTGAGTGACGAAGGAATTTTGACGGTTTTGAATATCCCGCAAAGTGAAATTATTTTAGGGGAGAAAATCATTTACGATATGTTTATGGCCGATGATTCGATTGCCTATTTGGCAACCAATTTTGGTATTTCAAAAATGAATATCCACACGGGAAAATTTCCAAGTACTACTAAAACGCCGCTGCCAGTCGAGTCTATCGTTATTTATGACAATGCTTTGTATGGTGGAACGGCAGAAGGTATTTATACTGGAAAATTGGATGGCAGTATCAATATTGATGATTTTAATAACTGGACTTTTCTGGGTAATACACAAGGATTTCCGTTAGAATATTCGACTCAGTCGCAAGCTGTTTTTAACGATAAGTTATACTTTGAGGCCAATGATTCTTTATACGTTTATGATGGAAGCACGGCGGACTTTGTCGATTATAGAGAAAACAATAGTTTGGATTTTTTGACGGCTGATGGAACTCATTTGGTTATTGGATACGTCAATTCAATTTCCACCAATGACAGTCAAGTAGTCTTGTTAGATGATGCAGGAACGTTTACTGGAACGGCTAGCGATTGCGCTCAAAGACCACAATACGCAGTTGAAGATGAAACAGGACGCGTTTGGATTGCTGACCGGTTTAATAATTATCGTTCGTGGAGACCAGGTGATGCGTCTTGTACTTTTACCGAAATTGAATCGCCGTTTTCTAATAGAGCGAGTGAAATTCAAGTCAAAAATGGTCAAGTTTGGGTTGCCTCTGGAGGAATTGATTTGTCAAACAATAGTCCATTAGACATCAACGATGGTGTATTTTCGCTTATTGACAACGAATGGAAAGAATACAATAAATTCAATACCTTTCCCAATACGGTTTGGGATGATTTGAATACCCTCGCTATTCACCCTGACAATGGAATGGTTTACGCGGGGTCATTTAAAGAAGGACTTGCTGTGTTTGACAACGAAGGAAATTATCTAACGGCTTATAACGAAGATAACTCTTCCTTCCAGACCGATATTGGGTCACCTACCAATTCTCGCGTTGGCGGTCTTGCATTTGATGATGAAAACAATCTTTGGATTAGTAATAGTCGTGCGGAAAATCCCATTTCAGTATTGCGCAATGATGGAACGTGGAAAAACTTTGCTCTTCCTTGCACCTCTGACAATACGACTCGAAACATGGCGATTGACGCGTTTGGATATAAGTGGTTTGCGATGATGAATACGGGGTTAGGGATTTTGGTTTTTGACGAAGGCGACTTGAATGATGATGGCGATGATCGCTGTATAGTCATCACGACTTCCAATTCTAATCTACCAACCAATGAAGTACGCGACCTGGCGCTTGACCTTGATGGCAATATGTGGGTAGGAACTAAGCAAGGCGTTATTGTTTTTGAATGCAACGTGTTAGACAACGATTGTCCGGGGTCATTGCGGATTGTAGATGAAGATGATTTTGGTGCATTTTTATTGGAAGAAGAAGATGTATTGAGTGTAGCAGTTGATGGTGCCAATCGAAAATGGTTTGGAACGACCAACGGCATTTTTGTACAGTCGCCAAGCGGTGAAGAAAAAGTTGCTAATTTCACTACCGCGAATAGCCCACTTTTTGATAATACCATTCAAGATATTGCTTTTGACAATGTAACGGGGGAGGTTTATATCGGTACAAATGAAGGTTTGCAAGTCTATCGTAGCGACGCAACGGCGGGCGGCTTGATCCATGACGCTAATGTCACTGTTTTTCCAAATCCTGTCCGCCCGGAATACACGGGGCAAATTGCCATCAAAGGCTTGGCAGAAGATGCTGATGTTAAAATTACAGACGTGACTGGATTACTTGTTTACGAAACAACTGCCCTTGGTGGACAAGCCATTTGGGATGGCAAAGATTACACTGGGCGTAAGGCAAATACGGGGGTTTACTTGGTTTTTTCGACGAGCAAAACAATTTCAAATCCAAATACGGCGATAGCGAAGATTTTGTTTATTAACTGATGTTAAGTGCG
>CAYUNA010000813.1:0-2447 GCA_964445895.1 uncultured Saprospiraceae bacterium
ATTTTCATCAATCGATTTGCTGATAATTATACCATAATCATTTCCTTTTAGTACCGTATTGCCTAAACCCGAGAATACACTACTAAAATCCGCTCCGACTTCTTCTAAATCATACTTGTCCTGCACATATTTGTAGGCTAACAAAACTTTAAAACCTTCTTTATTTACAATCGGAATTTTTAAATCAAAAAGAAGACTTTGAAGTCGATTTATTCTCGTTAAAGATTCTGAAAGAGGCGTCTTTTCTTCTGTGAAACGTGAAGGTGTATTGGTGGTATAAGAAAAAGTCATACCGCGAGAACGAGATGTATTTTCCAAGCCTGGTTTACAAAAACATTGGACATGAGCTGAGTGTCCATTAATGTCGTCAGGGACAAAATCTGGCAAAGTTTGCGCGTTTAGGCAAAATGTAATGACTGAAAAGAATAAAGTGAAATGAAGGTACATATTGGTGAAACGGGAGCGATAATTCAAATGTTTGGATTCTAAGTTATTTTAATTTTCCGCATTAATCCGCTCAAAAATATCATAAGTATCTAAAGCCTTACTAAAAGGAACAACGCGATAGCTAGACTTAGTTTGTAAACGCATCTGAGACATTTCATCCTCTGGAATCAAATGCTTTTCCTTCGAAAATGCATCATCAATCATCATTTTCCAATCTGCGCCACCTGTCAAAAAAACTTCAAATCCGTCCTTTTTCATTTTTTCTTCTAGCTTTTCAACGATTGGAATGCGCGTATTTGCATCTTTTTCCCAATAACGCTCAACTGCGAGATGAAACAAGGTTCTCAAATAATAGTCTTTCTGAATTTCTCCTGGCTTATAATCATTAGAGTAAAAACCAAGAATATCAAATTCTTTGGTAGAATGACAAATTGCAAAGTCTATTCCGTTGCGTGGAAAGGAAGAACGGACTTCAATCTTTTTTCCATTAGCGATGACACGCAAGTCGATTTGAGTACTTGCCGCTTCCATTTCAGTTTCTTCGACGGTAATTTTCTTCCGATTTAAAAAATCTTTCCAAAGATACTCAGCCAACAGACCCGCAATACAATTTTGTCGAATTTTCGCAGCATCTCGTTTATTTCGTCCGTCATTAGCTGCGCCAGGATTAACTTTAGCAGCTAAGTTCTCTCCTTTTTTGGTAAATTCATTTAACAACAATCTATCGTTGTCATCAGAGCTATAATTGAATGTATAGCGAATGGCGCGGAAAGGACTAGTACGCTTTGTTTTTGGGTCAGCGCGCGTACAAGTGAGGATGTATGGGGAGATTAGCATGTCGAAAGATAAAGAACAAATACGAAATATGAAGTATGAAATATGAATAAATCAAAAATTCATATTTCATATTTTATATCTTCATATTTATTGCACTAGATAATTAACGAAAAATAAAATCACCAAGTAAATCCAAAGTGCATCCAAAAAGTGCCAGTAAACTGTCAATAATCTAAGTTTTAACCGCTTTTCAGGGTCAGAAAAATAGACCAAAACACTTACAGGTTCTACCATACGTTTGCGTGCTGTCCATAGAAAAAATCCTAAAAATGGAAGTCCTGCAATAACGTGTGCAAAGTGCAAACCTGAAATGACATAAAGATAACTAGCTGAGGTAGAAGAATTTATGAAGACATTATTATTAAATAATTGTTGCCAACCTACAAATTGCATCACCATAAAAAGTAGGGAAAGCCCAACCGTAGCCCACAGCATATTTTGATAACCTTTGGTGTCGTCATCGCGGTAGCATTGTTTGGCCTTCATCATCGCCCAACTACTACCGAGTAAAATCACAGTATTCACCGCAAAAATCATTGGTAATTTAATCGGCGGCAATCCATTTTGCACACGCGTATAAATCAAGGCACCCGTCAAGGCTAGAAATAAACCTGTCACACCAATTAATACAAGAGTCAATAAAACATTGTAAGGGTGAAAAGCAAAATTTTGATATTCATTGTGTTCACCCGTTTCTTCTTCAGAGTCTATTGTTTGATTATTCATTTTGACTTTTTTTACTCAAAGATTTACAGCGTTTGCTGCAATATTTTACATTTTCCCAATCTCGTTCCCATTTTTTTCGCCAAGTGAATGGACGTTGGCAAACAGGACACATTTTAGTGGGTAGATTTTCTTTTTTTGGTTTTTTCGCCATTTTACTAAGTGTGTGTTTGCAGTTTACCAGTCCAAAATTACTGACAAGGAATTATCAATTATCAACTAAAAGAAGGTCTAAAGGTTTTGAAAAAACTACGAATTCTCTTAAAAATAGCACACTTACTCAATATAGACCGAGGTTATCCTGTCTGACTGAGTAAAAATGTAATAAAATGCTGTAAATTGCGCACGATTTTAAGTGTTTAGTAAAAGTTATTAGGGTTTTCTTATAAAAAATATTTCTCTAAGAAAAAGCTGTGAGGATGTCGAAAAAAAAGCAATTT
>CAYUNA010000814.1:0-2446 GCA_964445895.1 uncultured Saprospiraceae bacterium
TCTTTAAATGAAAATTTTCAGTTCGTATAAAAACCAGACATGCTTTTAAAATCGCTCCAATCTTATTCATAAAATCTAACGAAAAATGCCCGGCTAAGTGCCAGGCATTCTTCATTTCTAACTTTCCATTCTTCATTAAAAGAATTATCCAAAGAGCTTTCCGATACCGCCCAATTTGTCACCGAGCTTATCTTTTAGCATGCCTTTAGCCATATCTTCGATACCGCCACCGCCGCCAAGACCGAGGCTGCTCATCATACTATCTTGCGTTACTTCTCCGCCGCTTTCGCCGCCACCCATCTTACCAGCCAAACCGCCGATAATGCTACTCAAACCTGCACCTGACACCATACCTGCCAAACCTTCTGGCAAGCCAACTTTAGACATTAAATTGCCTAAAAACTTGTGCTGAATAGATTTAAAGATAGGGTTACCTGTCAAGCCATCACCTTGGCTATTGAACATATTCAAAATACCACCAACGTTTCCGCTAGTCACTTGCTCCATCAAACCAGATTGAAGCGTATCTTTCGCAACAGGCAATACATCCTTTGCTTGTTCAGTAGAAATACCTGTTTTCTCAGTTAAGTTTTTGATGACATCGCCACCAATTGAATCCATTAAATTGTCTAACATAATTTGAATTTATTTTTAATGTTTAACGTGTTTAAAACGCTAGATTTCAAAGAAAAATTATCTCATTTAAAACCTCATAATCTATGACGCTAAAAAATTAGATAAGACACAATAAAATTTATTTTTCTTCTAAATTTATGGCAAATTAGGCAACATTGTGCTTTCTCACAAAATTTTCACGTCATGATTAAGTATTTTTATTTTTTAAAACCAAAAAATATGTTAAATTTGTAAAAAATTATCATTATGTCTAAATTCCGACATCTTCTTATAAATGCGTTCTTGTTGGGAGTTTTCCTTCCTTCAGGATATACTCAATTTAGTTTTGGGGAAGCTATTGTGTCGGATTGTGAATCAGATTCACGTGAGATTGTTTTGGTTGATTTAGACGAAGATGAACACTTGGATTTAGTGGTTGTCAACTTCTCGACCTCAAGCATTACACCAATGTTTAGCGACGGTTTCGGTAAATTCAATTGTGGCTACCCGATACCTGTGGGCCTTTTTCCAACCGATATTGCAGCAGGTGACTTTGATGGAGATGACTATCCGGATTTAGTAGTTCTGACACAAGAACCCGAAAACGAGTTGGTCTTACTATATGGTAAAGGAGATGGCGTATTTGATGATTTAGCGACCTTAGACTTTGGCAGTCCAAATGATGTTACAGTTACAGATTTTAATTTAGATGACATTCCAGATATCGCTATTGCAGAAGGTTTTTCTACCGTAAAAACACTGCTTGGACAAGAGAACGAGCAATTTTTAACCGGTGGAACAGCTACCGTTGGAGATGCCCCTATCGTGCTTTTTTCGGCTGATTTGAATAGAGATGGAATTCCTGATTTGGTGACTGGACACGGATTGAGCAACGATTTTTCTATTATTTTTGGTGATGGCACAGGTGAGTTTTCTGAACCTGTATTTTATCCAACTGACGGCAATCCTTGGGATTTCAAACTGGCTGATGTCACCAACGATGATAACTTAGATTTGATTGTGGCAGTAAATGATGAGGTTTCTGAAGTTGAGATTTATAAAGGAGATGGCATGGGTGTGTTTACTTTGTTTAGCACTATTTCCACACCGTTTCAACCATTGGGTATTGCAGTCGCTGATTTTAACAATAATGGCGAAAAAGACTTAGTCGTTTCTGTTGACAATTTAAATGAAGATAATATCTTAATTTATCAAGGTAATGGCGCTGGGTTATTCATCGAAGCGGGGCAATTGTCCGCTATGGGCTTTCCTGGACAACTCTTCGCAGAAGACTGTAACCAAGATGGTTTACCAGATATTTTAGTTAATGACCATCGAATCTCTGTGTTTTTAAACAATCAGGTAATTAATGATGTGAAAGCAGTGCCAGCAATGAGGCATTTCGCGATTTCACCAAACCCTGCCAACACAGATGCATTAAATATTCGCTTAAAAAACGTGTCTACCTCTAAATCTAACATTCTAATTGTCAACAACTTAGGAGAAATAATTTACCGACAACAGCACCAATCTACACAAAATGTTACAGTTCCTTTGGCTGATTTTGATAATGGGATTTACTGGGTAACCATTCAAAATGAAGCGTTTGTCGCTTCTGAAAAACTGGTTATTTCGAAGTAGTTGAGCATAAATTTTCTTTGATTTGTCTTACTTGACCCGATAAAATAAGAATCACCATTGAGGATTAAGATAACTCAATAGATAGTTCATTATCTAATTTTTGTCCGTCCGCACCTCGGGCTTTATAGTTATCGAGTCAATCATTTTGATTTTTTGCTAAAAAATCAAAATGATTGACTCTGAAAAAAAA
>CAYUNA010000815.1:0-2443 GCA_964445895.1 uncultured Saprospiraceae bacterium
GAAACTTTTGTTACAGTGCATTAAATACCTATGGTATGCACACAAATTACCTTAGTTAAAAATCAGATAGAGTTTTGTGCATTTGCTATCTTTTGTCCGCCCGCACCACAATTTTTATAGAATCACTCATTTATGATAAAGATTATTTCAACCATAAGTACCCGGACATATTTATTCTACGTTTTTATAGCTATCTTTTTACGATATTTTTCTTTAAAAATCATTCAATAACTACGGCTATTAAAGGATTTTTAAAGAAAAACTATCGAAAAAATCTTAGCTCTAAAATTCATAGAATAATTATGTCCGAGTACTTATTTGTAATCAGCCTATCCTTACTTTTTTTTAGTTGCGAAAAAAATAGCACCGACCCTGTTTTTTCCAAAATACCAACGATTAAAATCACGGAAGTCAGTCACGATACGCTGGTTCAGTTTATCGACCAACTCGTTTTAAAGATTGAATACGAAGACGGCGATGGTGACCTCGGTAATGCCAATCCTGATGTTAATTCCATTTTTGTCAAAGACAGTCGATTGGAAAATCCGGATGAGTATTATTTACCACCTCTTGCGCCTGATAGCGCGATGGTTTCGATAACTGGTATTTTTAATTTAGAATTATCGACGACGTTTTTATTTGGAAATGGGACAGAAGAGAGTGCCATTTTTGAAGTTTTCGTGATGGATAGAGCAGGAAATGTGAGTGAGACGGTAGAAACTACGCCGATTTTGATAATTAAATAACACTTTGTCATTCCAAGTGAAGCACTACAGATTTCTCGGCTTTGCTAGAAATGACAAAAAATATTTTTATGAAAAAAATATACTTCTATCTATTTCTTTGCTTTTTTCAAACGAGCTTGCAAGCGCAGGAAACCTTCAATATGTCCAATCAAATGGTGGATAATTGCGAAGGCTTACTGATAGATAGCGAACTCGGTGATTTGGATGGACATTATGATCATAACGAAGATTACACGTTTACCATTTGCGTAGACGAAGCAGAGGAAATTTCGCTTACTTTTTTAAGTTTTTGCACCGAATTGGGTTTTGATTTTTTGACCATTTATGATGGGCCAAATGCAGCCTCTCCAGAAATTGGCTCGTACTCTGGAACGATGACTCCACCTCCTGCTATTGCAACAAGTGGATGCATGACCGTCAATTTTTTTACTGACGAAAATGTAACTTGTACGGGATGGACTGCTTTATGGGAAACTGATTTTATCGAACCCGAACCACCGTTAATTACCAGTATAGCAGGCGTAACTTGCGAGACGACAGAATTGACATTGACTTTTGATAGGAATATTCACTGCGATAGTATTTATGCAGAGGCATTTTCGGTAACAGGACCAGTTTTTCCAGACGTAATTGATGCCATGCCGAATCCCTGCGTGGGCGATAGTACCAACGCTGTTATTTTAACATTAAATGACCCAATTGATTTTAGTGGGACTTACGAGATTTTTTTTACAAGTATTGCGGTTGTGTGTGAAGAGGTTTTCACTTTACAAACTCAAGAGTTTTTTGCTATTTTAGATTGTCCGTTAGAAGTGGACTTGGTATTGGACGGCGATATAGAATGTGCTTTTGAAGAACATACCCTAATTGCCGAAGCAACGGGTGGAAATCCAGCTTCTTATTCTTTTGTCTGGGCACCGATTTTTGTACCCGACGATACCGATGAAGTGACGACAATTGTGTTCGGACCCACCACTTATTATGTGACCGTAACAGATGCGACAGGCGCGACTGCTACGGACAGTTTATTGGTCACGCCAATACCTGCACCAACGATTTTCCCATTAGATTCAGCATTATATCTACCCGATACTACGATTTGTCAATCTACTGAACCTTTCTTTTTAACGGCGTTTCCTCCAGGTGGAACTTGGGAAGGAGAAGGAATTACAAATGACGGAGAAGAAACAGGAGAGTATAATCCACAACTATTAGAAAGTCTAGTTGATGTCGTCACTTACACTGGTCCAAATGACTGTCAAAATCAAATAACGCTTACATTTACACCACTGGAAGAAGGCTCAGACGATGCAGCTTGCATTGGCGTGGATACCTTTACTGTTTCAGGCGGAATGCCGTTGGGTGGTGTGTGGTCAGGCGAGCATATTGATGAAATGGGACTCTTTACAACACCAGATACAGCAGGTAGTTTTTTGGTAACTTATACGCACCCAAACGGCTGTATGGGGGACAAATGGGTCTATGTTGACACGTTAGAATTGGCAGCGACCGATAGCGTTTGCCAATCAGATGACCCGTTTTTGATTCCTGTTGAACCCTTCGGCGGCGTATGGACAGGAACAGGCATTACTAACGAAGATACTGGTCGTTTTGACCCCGATGAAGCCAATGCAGGAGACAACCTTATTCTATATGAAGCCAATGGTTGTTCGGCAGAAATCAACGTTTATGTCACT
>CAYUNA010000816.1:0-2442 GCA_964445895.1 uncultured Saprospiraceae bacterium
AAAGCATTTTTGCAAACGCTTTTATCCCTCAAACTCCCTTTGAGAAAATTTAGATAAACTTTTGTTACAGTGTTTTAAAAAAAACATAATTGTTTGATTAGGTCAAATGAACCAAAGATAGATTAGCGGTATTTTTTATCGAAAATTCACCAAATCTTAGAGATTTAGCAAATTGGGCAGCAATTTTTACAGTGCCAATTTGCTGAATTTTGAAACTTTAGTAAATCTCAGGGAACAAATCAACCACTATTGCAGATAAAACCAACCCAAAATTTTGGTGCGGTTGCCTATAATTTGATAGGGAAAGATTTAAATCACTTCTGGAGGGGCAAAGAGTTTTTGCAAATAAAGAGAAGGTCTGATTTGCGATTGAAAGGAGAATTTTTGCTTGGTTGTATCATCAATTGGCAGTTCAGAAAAATAGTCTAAACTACAAAGTTGTGGTATTTTGTCAAAAGAGAAATTAGCAGATTTGTCTTGCGGAATTGAGGTACTTGCATGTATTTTTAGAGCAATTTTTGAAAGGTCTAAATTGGCATGTTGGTGATTGTTGTCTTGTTTATTATTATGGGAATGATAAGAGTGACTGGCAGAAAACTGATGGCTAATTGAGTGTGCCATTTCCAATAGAAAATGCTGAAACGTACCTAGCAAGTAGATTGTTAATGTTGCGAAAAGCAACATTTTTTTACAACATTGATATATAGAAACTGACTGCAAAATTAGTAAGGATTTCAGTATTTATATTAATATACGGTTTTGAAGAGCGTTTGGTTTTTAAAAAAGGTGAAAATTTAAAATAAAGTCATTAATGCTGCAATTTTTACTCAAAAACGCTGTTAACCTGCGTTTCTGTCGCGCGTAATTTCTCTCGACAAAACTGAATCAACTCTGCCGCTCGTGCTACTTTTTTTGATAAATCATCCATGCTGACGGTCTCTTCCTGGAGTTCGTTGACGATGTTTTGAATTTCTGCAAGGGCAGATTCATAGGTTGCTTTTTTCATGTGTTTTTAGTTTAAAATTTCACTTTTCACTTTCCCATCTGCAAAATGCGTTTCAATCACTTCTCCTTTCTTTAGTTTCGCTTTATTTTTTACAATTTTTCCATCTTTTGTCGTCAATGTAAACCCTCGTTTCAACGTCATTTCAGGACTTAGAAAGGAAATCAACTGTTCTAAGTTCTCCAGTTTTTTATCCTCTTTTTCAAAACGGTATTTAACCGTTCGTGGCATTTCCATTTCAATGAAGTCAAGCATCTGTTTTGCCTGTGCAATAGTTTTATTTGCTTGAAAATCAAGAGTTTGTGTTAGTTGTTTTAAGGTTGATTCTTGAGTTTGTAAAACCTGTTGGACACTTTCTTTTAAACCCAATCCCACATTTAACAGGTGTGACTCAAATTGTAAAATTCGATGAATGAAAAAATCAGCGACCGCAGTTGGTGTTTTCAAGGAAAGGTGGGCTACTTTGTCCAAAACCGTCTCATCCACATCGTGTCCAATTCCAGTAAAAACAGGCAAAGACGATTTTGCCACGGCTTTTGCTAATTCAAGGTTGTCAAATGCTGCTAAATCCAATTTTGCGCCACCACCACGAATGATGATAATACAGTCAAATTCAGTCTTGCGCCGTTCAATTTTTTTGAGCTGTTTAAGCATTTCTTTCTCCGTATTCACGCCTTGCATCGCCGCTGGGAAAAGCTCGTTTTTAAAGGCATATTTATAATCATTTTGAGACAAATGTTGCAAATAATCCTGATAACCCGCAGCTTTTTCAGAAGAAATAACAGCGATATTTTGTAAAACTAATGGCAACGAAATAGCTGAATTTTTGTCCATCAATTCCAGCTCTTTCAGTGTCTTCAAAATGGTTCGGCGTTTCAATTCCATTTTACCCAGAGTATAGGTTGGGTCAATGTCTTGAATCACCAATTTTAAACCATATTGTTCATGAAAATCAACTTCTACTTTCAACAAAACCTCCATACCTTCTTGCAATAGATAATTGAGTTCTGTGCCATTTTTGCGTAACAGTCGCTGATGAGTTCGATTCCAAATAACGGCTTGAGCTTGGGCTTTGAGACCGTCATTGCCGCTGTTTTCGTCCTGTTTTTCCACCAATTCCAAATAAAAATGACCCCGCGAAGGCTTCAACTGCGCAATTTCACAACGTACCCACATCGCTTCAGGCAGATTGAGCGCAATGACGCGGCGAATGTACTCATTGAGGTCGTATAGGGAAATGGATTCCAACAATTGAATTTTTGATGAACGAATGAATTTATAACCGCGAATGTACCGACTTGTTTTGAAACGAAGAAATGAAATTGGATAACGAGGTATTTTTCAGCAATTGAATGAACTTTAAAATTGCTTTTCTGTTTTTAAAAAATCAATACATTTGCAATAGATTTTATAGGGAATGTAATTTATTTAATTCGCGG
>CAYUNA010000817.1:0-2441 GCA_964445895.1 uncultured Saprospiraceae bacterium
AAAAAAGAAAATCGTGGTGCGGGCGGATAGAAAAAAGTTAAAGAACTGGATTGTAAGTGCTTGGACAGAAATAAAACGCCGTATATTCATAAATTCATACGGCTTTCTCGCTTCTCAAATAGGAATAAATTTACTTTGCAATATGATAAATCATAAGTATTCAAATTTTTGCTCGAAAAACACTGTTTTGGAACGAATTTTGGTATAAAATATATCTACCCTTTTCGCAAATTTCCTCCTGTCTTTATACTTATGGTTCAATCAATAACAAATAGTGTATTTAAAAGGCCAGAGGAACGCTATTTATTATGGTTGTTTCCACAAAATAAAAAATCATTAGGAACAGGTCTGATTTTTACTTTCATTACTATCAGCATGCTGTCTGTAGTAGATGTTTTGTTTTATTCTGATTTATTTGACTATGCTACCGAGGAAGCGGCCATTGCAGCGGGTGGGAAGACATTTGAATTTGATAATTTTTTTCGATTAATCTTTGCGCCGATTTTTAATATTGCAGCCATTTTTACAGCTTATTCTGCTTGGAACAAATCAATGCGTAGCCAAAATATAATTGTTGCTGCGGTATTGACTATCAATGTGTTAAGTTTTTTATTCACAGGGATGTTTAATGATTATTACACGGCAGCCAAAGATTTTACCTACGAAGCGCTTGTACTGATTTTATTTTCACAGACTCTTTTTGGTTTAACATTTCGGATTAGCTTTTTCTATAATTTTATCTTGGTGAGTATCACGATTATTTATCTTTTTTTGGATGATGACCCGATGAAGGAGTTTTTATATTCTTTAAATATGCTCCTATTGGTGTGGATTCCGGTGGTCGTTGGAACGTTGAAATTAGAGAAATCACGAATGTCGAATTTTTATACCATTACCAAATTAGAAAATGCTAATGTAAAAGCAGCTCGGCAGAAAAATTTGATGAAAACAGGGGAAAGTGTTAGTCAATTGCTTTCGTGGAATACCTCAAAAGACTTGAAGCAAACCACCTACTCGGATGGGATTTATCATATTTTTGAGTTGGATGAAAAAAGAGTAGCAGGGCAAAACTTGAGTGATTTAATTTTTAATTTAATTCACCCAGAAGACAAAGAATTTGTGGGGAAAGAAGTAAAAAAGCTTTTAAATGGAACCTATACATCTAGTTATGAATATCGAATTGTACTGCGTCGAAATAAAGTGAAATGGCTCAAGTGTACCATTGGAGAATACATCGAAGGTGAGGGATTTTATGGTACTATTCAAGATATTACCAAAGATAAATTATTGGAATTGGAGCTGCAACGGGGAGCTAAGGAGCTGAAAGATAGGAATGAAGACTTGCAACAATTTGCTTATGCGTCTTCTCACGACCTGCAGGAACCACTGCGGTCTATTTCTAATTTTGTCTCTATTTTAAATCGAAAAATGGGTGACGAATTGAACACTGAGCAAAAATTGTATATGGATATCATAATGAATTCGACAGCTCGGATGAAAAAACTAATAAATGCCATTTTGGATTATTCTCGTATAGGAAAAAACCGAAAGTTAGAAGAGTTTGATTGTAATGAAGTCCTCCAAAATGTGTTGATTGATTTAAATTTTTCGATAGAAGCTTCACAAGCAAAAATAAATGTTGGCTATTTACCGATGATTGTAGGATACCAAACCGAATTTTCTACGCTGATGCAAAATTTGATTGGTAATGCGATTAAGTTTAGAAAAAAAGACGTCCCACCATTTATTCAAGTTATCGGAATTGAGCACCAAAATCATTACCAATTTTCTATTAAAGACAACGGGATTGGGATGGAAGAGGGACATTCCAAAAAGATTTTTCAACTTTTTTCAAGACTCCATTCAGAAGAAGAATATGAGGGTACTGGAATTGGTTTGACACATAGCAAAAAAATAGTGGAGATGCATGGTGGCAAAATTTGGGTGGAATCCATACCAAATGAAGGCACTATTTTCCATTTTACGATTCAAAAACAAGTAAATTTAAAAGTAAATGAAAAAGAAACTCGATTGCATCTTGTTAATTGATGATGATTTTGCCACTAACTATTTTCATAAAATAGTGATTGAAGATGGTGATTACGCTGAAAAAATCATTATTAAAAACAGTGGTGATGAAGCACTGAGTTACCTCAGAAGTCCTTATACTATTGAGAGTCCTCGACCTAATTTGATTTTTTTAGACATTAACATGCCTCGTATGACGGGATGGGAATTTTTGGAACAATACGATAAATTATCTCCAGAAGAACAGGCCGAAAATGTGATTGTAATGCTTTCTACCTCGTCTAATCCTGATGAATTAGATCGCGCAGAACAAAATCCACATATCAAAGAATATCGAAGTAAGCCGCTAAGCGAAAATATGCTCGAGGAAGTGATTAAGAAATATTGGCTGGGGCAAAAGATGGAAGCTTAAT
>CAYUNA010000818.1:0-2435 GCA_964445895.1 uncultured Saprospiraceae bacterium
CTTAAGTACTTGGACAAATTTATTCTAACATTTATTTGGGAAGTGAGAAAATCTTATGATTTTCGGACTTAAAAAAAATAGTTGAGGCTGTATCAAAAGCAATTTTTCTTGTGAAGAAAAAAATTAAATTCTAAAGACGGAACAAAAACTGGATTTTTTCAAGAACAAATACGGCTTTTATTCTGTCTAAAAAGAATCTTTCGGGGTGCGTTCGGCCAGAGCCCCTTTTGATACAATTTCGGGTGGAGTGTTCAGGCATTTCAAAAATCATTAAAGAATAAATTAAATGACCTTTCAAGAATTTTTAACCGATTTTTATAGTATTTTAAATCATGAAATTTTAGGAGAGGGCTATCCTTACTTCACCTTAAAATTTATTGTAATTGCCATTCTTTTTATTTTTTTTGGGCAATTTATAGTCTGGAGTATCACCAATATTTTAGCTCGTTTTTTTAAGCGTAGAAAGATTGATTCTGGGAGAAGTTATGCTTTTATTCAGGTCACTAAATACATTGTTTATACTGGTATCATCCTACAAGCATTAAGCATCGTTGGGGTTAAATTTACAGTTATTTGGGGTGGAGCAGCAGCCCTCTTAGTTGGTATCGGCTTGGGTCTACAACAGACGTTCAATGATTTGATTTCTGGTTTGATTTTGCTAATTGAAGGTACGGTCGAAGTCGGCAATGTTGTTGAAATTAATGGCGTTGTGGGTACTGTTATGGATATTGGTATTCGGACTTCTAAAATAAAAAGTAGAGACGGTATTTCGCTACTCATTCCTAATTCTATATTGGTTGGAGATAGCTCTACCAATTGGAGTCACACCTCGCAGATGACTCGTTTTCAAATCAGCGTTGGTGTTGCTTACAATTCCGATGTACAGTTGGTGACGAAGCTTTTGTTAGAGTCGGTCAAAGGTCATGCAAAAATTTTAACCTCACCAGAACCACGCGTTCAATTCAAAGATTTTGGCAACTCATCGCTTGATTTCAATCTGAATTTTCACAGCAATGAGTTATTAGGGATTGAGTTTGTCAAAAGTGATATTCGTTATAAAATCATGGAACTTTTTAGGGAAAATGATATTGAGATTCCATTTCCACAGCAAGACATTTGGTTAAGGAATTACAACCAATAATTTTATCAAATCTGCTGTTGGTCACGCTCTATATTGATGGTTAATTATTTCTCTCTATTTCCCTAAATTATTTTTAATGGAAAACTTCTATCAAGTCTTCTCCAAGCTATTGGGAGTCAAAATATTAACCTAATTTTGCAATTCAAACTATCAAAACTTAGGATAATGCAGCATCGCTTTTCATTTTTAATTGGGCTACTATTTTTGACATTTCATTCATTTGCACAATACGAGCCCGTTTTCCCTGATTTGGAAGGTGACCCCTTGCTTGATGAATTAGTGGATGCCTACAAACCCGTTATCTCGTTGACATACAATCAAGCACGAGATACGCTTTTTGGCAATATTGATAGTCCAAATGATAGTTTGACTTGTGTTTATACAGGCTATACTATTTATCTCGACCCAACGCTCGACCCGACGACAGCTGCTTTCCAAAATGATGGGCCAGATGCGCTCAATGCCGAACATACTTACCCACAGAGTCTTGGTGCGAGTGGCTTGGCACGGGCGGATATGCACAATTTATATTCTACCAGAAAGGATGTAAATGGTGCGCGGGGCAACGACCCTTTTGCAGAAATTCCAGATACTCAGACGGATGTTTGGTGGACGCAAAATCAATCACAAGGCAATGTCCCGAGTCAAAATAAAAATAATTATAGCGAAGAATTATCTGGGGTATCTTTTGAGCCACGCGAAAATCATAAAGGGAATGTGGCTCGCTCTATGTTTTATTTTTATACCATGTACAAGGCACAGGCGGATGCGCAAAACAACACTTATTTTAGCAGCCAATTGCAGACACTTTGTGAGTGGCATCAACAAGATCCTGCAGATTATGCCGAGTATATCAGAACGACTTTAATTGCGCCCTATCAAGATGGTAAACCGAATCCATTTGTTTTGGATTGTACATTGGCAGAACGATCGTATTGTAGTAACTTTCAAATTGCATGCGCACCGGTTTCGACCGAAGAAGCTGTTGATACTGCTTCAAAATTGGCGGATAATTTTCCAAATCCATTTACTTATGAAACAGAAGTACAATATTTTTTAGCTAAAAATTATCAGGTAAAAATGACCGTTTTAGATATGTTTGGGCGAGAGTTGCATGAAGTTGTTAACGAAAATCAAGCGGCAGGAACATACGCTTATACTTTGCAAAAAAACGAAAATTGGCAGAGTGGAATTGCCGTTTTAAAATTGGAATTGACCGATGGAGAACGCGTATTAATTTTTACTAAAAAAATGGTGGTTTTATAGTAGACTTTGTACATTTCGTGGCGAAAAT
>CAYUNA010000819.1:0-2434 GCA_964445895.1 uncultured Saprospiraceae bacterium
ATATCAATTTATTTATTTCGCGTTCCTAAAGACTACAATCTAATAGTATGAAAAGATTTTTTTGGCTTTTTATAGTCACTATCCTGACCACGCCAATGTTTGCGCAAGAAGCGGCGACTATCACAGTCGAAGACATTTATGCCAGCCGAAAACTCAGTGCCAAACGGGTTCCTGGCTTCAATTTTCTGAATGATGGCAAACATTATACTCGACTTGAAGGCACGAAAATCAACCAGTATGATTTGACGACAGGAGAAATGGTGGCTACCCTATTTGATGCAGGCGAAATTCCAGAAAATACTGATTTCAATGGACGAATCGATAGTTATGAATTTAGCAAAGATGAGACGCAAATTTTGATTTCTTCACAAACAGAACAAATCTATCGGCATTCGACTCGCGCGAAATATTACGTGGTCAATCGAAAAATGAAATCACTGACTCCTATTTATAATGAAGGTAAAATTAGATATGCAACCTTCAGCGACCAGGGCGACAAAGTGGCTTTTGTTTTTGACAATAATTTATACTTCAAAAAAATTGGTGATAAAGCAGTTAAACAAATCACATTTGACGGAAAGTATAATGAAATTATTAACGGCGGTACGGATTGGGTGTATGAAGAAGAATTTGCTTTTTCTCGTGGCTTTCAGTGGTCGCCTGATGGGTCAAAAATCGCTTATTATCGCTTTGATGAATCGGAAGTTCCAGAGTTTACTATGACCAATTATCGCGATGATGCTTACCCAGAATATGTGACATTCAAATATCCGAAAGTAGGCGAGAAAAACTCAAAAGTGTCCATCATTATTTATAATGTTACGGACAATGCTGTGGCAAAAGTGAAGATGGCAAAACCGATGGAATACATCCCACGCATCGTATGGTCAAAAGACCCAAACAAGCTGATTGTGTTCAATATGAATCGTCACCAAAACTTTTTGCAGTTGCTCGCAGCAAATGCAAAAACGGGAGAAACGACAATGCTTTTGGAAGAAAAAAACAAATACTACATCGACATTCACGACAATTTGACGTTTTTGGAAGATGGCAAGCAATTCGTGTGGACGAGTGAAAAAGACGGTTGGAATCACGTTTATCTATACGACATGATGGGCAAGGAATTGGCGCAATTGACGAGTGGGAAGTGGGAAGTGACTAACTTCTACGGCGTGGACGAAGCAAATAATAAATTTTACTATCAAGCCGCGAAGGACGGCCCTATGCAACGCCATATTTATGAGGGCAACTTGCAGCGATTGAAAAAGCAAACAGCAGACCGCCAAATGACTAAGCAAGCAGGAACAAATCGTGCACAATTTAGCAGCACTTATGATTATTTTGTGAATACCTATTCAACGATTAATTCGCCTGCAACTTATACCGTTTTTGGACGAAAAGGTAAGGCAGTCAGAGTGATTGAAGACAACGCGAAATTGAAAGAAACACAGAAAACGATGAACGTGCAACCCGTCGAATTTTTTGAGTTTTTTACTGAAGAAAAGGTAAAGTTAAATGGCTATATGATTAAGCCCGCCAATTTTAATCCTGCCAAAAAGTATCCCGTTTTTATGTATCAATATAGCGGCCCAGGCAGTCAACAGGTGGTAGACAGTTGGCGTGGTGCTAATTATTGGTGGTTTCAAATGTTGGCGCAACAAGGATATTTGATTGCTTGCGTAGATGGACGAGGTACAGGCGCGCGCGGTGAGGAATTCAAAAAAATGACCTATAAACAACTCGGTCACTACGAAACCATCGACCAAATCGAAGCAGGAAAATGGCTCGGTCGCCTGCCTTATACAGACGCGAATCGTATTGGGATTTTTGGCTGGAGTTATGGCGGTTATATGTCGTCATTGGCGATTTTGAAGGGAAATGATGTGTTTAAAGCTGCTATCGCCGTTGCACCAGTAACCAATTGGAAATGGTATGACACGATTTACACAGAAAGATATATGCAAACGGGCGAAGAAAATCCAGAGGGCTATCAACAAAATTCGCCAGTCTATTTTACCGACCAATTGAAAGGCAATTATTTATTGGTACACGGAATGGGCGACGATAATGTACATTTTCAAAATACCGCAGAAATGGCAAATGCTTTAATTGCTTCCAATAAGCAATTTGATACTTACTTTTATCCGAATCGAAATCACGGTATCTATGGTGGTACTACACGCTTGCATTTGTTTACCAAAATGACAAACTTTTTGACAGAAAAATTGATGAATGATAAAAGTCCTGTAGGTGGGAAGAAGCCTTAGTAGTAAGTTTCTTTATATTTTTAGAAAGGGATTCTAAGGGTTAGAAATGAGTTTGTAAAACTCGTTTCTAACCCTTAAAACCCACACCCTGCTTTTTTTGAAGCTCAAAAATCTTGCAATTTTCTCGCTTCTCCTAATTCAAAAAAACTTATTTTACACCGCACTTA
>CAYUNA010000820.1:0-2430 GCA_964445895.1 uncultured Saprospiraceae bacterium
AAAGACTTTATGAATAAGATTTGAGTGGCTTTAAACTTGCTCAACCTCATTCATAAAGTCTAATAAAAACACTCAACCCAACATGAATTTTCACATTAAACCATTCACACTTGTCTTAGTTTTCTTACCATTTTTAGCGATTGCTCAATCAGATTATATTAATTTCAAATCAGTTGAAGGAGCTTTTTCGGTAGACTTGCCTTCCAAGCCCGCCAAGAAATACCTGACAAGGCAGATTCCACTCGAAGAAATCATGGAGACTTTACCACTACATATTTTTCAATCGACTGATGTAAAAAATAATGTAAGTTACCTTGTTCGATATCATGACATGACTATTCGAGGAATAATCTTCGATTTTGACACTGTAATTGAAGAACAGATTGGTGCATTACAGGAAATTTGGGGAAAACCAACGGTGACTGCTAAAAAGACAGAGGAAGATGGATTCCCTGCGCAGCGATTGGTTTTTAAAGTAAAAAATATTGACGTTTTTGTCAAAATAATTTTACGAGGTAAGCGAATGTACTTGCTGATGGCAGAAGTTGCTTCCAAAAATAAAAAAGGTATTGACATTAGCCATTTTTTCGAATCCTTTGATTTTTTGCCTTTCGAAAAAACGCCCTTACAAAAAACTCAACTATCCGATACGGAACGGATACTTTCTTTCCCTAATAACTACTTAATTGATACTATCAGTGAAGTTGAATACCCTGAATTATCAGACTATGATTTTACGTCCATAGATACGTTAAATGGCATTACTTATTCAGCAAATTTCATAGAATATTCCCCTTACTATGAAAGTGAAGAAGGTGATTCTTTTTTAATAAAAGCCTATCAAAAAGTATGCTCATCAGATGAGTTAAAATCTTGCCAGGACACCATTTTTCAAGAAAAAGCAGCTATTTATTTTCAGTATGATTATGATAGTCTGGGTATGTCGATGCATAATTTGATTTTTTCCAAAGGCAATTATGTTATCGAACTTTCGGTTCTCCAACCTTTAGAGTTTGATGCTAAATCTGTCTGGGAATTTTTCAATTCTTATCTTGATAATACAGATTACCCCGACGGCTGTTTCCTTACGGACAGGACTGATTATTTGTTGCAAGACTTACAATCCACGGATACTGTTTTGAGAAATCAGGCAAAACTTGAAATTTACAATCATGTCTTTAATCAGAATGAATTAATGGGAATTTACCAGGTTCTGGAAGCAGATTTACCAGAAGACAACTCTGGCAATTATACCGTTCGTGAATTGTTGATTCAAGAGTTGGGTAATTTTACTTTTGACATTTCTACCTTTCCTTTTTTGAAAAAATTGTACGGCAAAAAAACGACAAGTTCACGAGAACGTTTGCTAATTTTGGAGGCTTTTGCCAATTATCGGTCGATTGATTCTTTCACTTCTTTATTTGAATTGGTGACGGACTGGAAACAAACAACGAATGAAGAGATTGACGGAACCGATGTTTTTTATCCACTAGTGGACACTTTAGATTTGACACTCCAATTTTATCCGCAATTATTGGAAATGAAGGCGCACCCAATTTTTCAGGAGGAAGTCTTAAACGTCATTTATCAGCTGAAAGTTGGCGAAAAAATCCCGCAAACGCAATTCGATGAACAGAGAAATTTTTACGTTGATGCGACTGAAAATATTATTCAAAAAAATAACTTAAACGTTCCTTTAGACTCTTTTCCGAAAATAGCCGAATATGGTCAACTTAAAGTATTGATTCGACTATTGAGTGAGTTGTCGAACGATGAAAAAATTGAAAAAATATTGATTTCTTTAAATGATTTGCCTGACGAATATCTGCAAGTAAGCATCATTGACGCCTTGCTGATGCATGGTTTAAAACCTTCCAAATCTAGTTATCAATTCGTTGCCAAATCGCCATATTATTGGTATGATTTATTGAAAGATTTGAAGTTTGAAAATCGTTTGGAAGCCGCACCGAAGACTTTACGAACCCCCGAATTAATGGTTGAATCAGCAGTAACCAATTATTTAACAAAAGAATATGGTCCGCTAAAATCCTTTGAAATTTTGGGGAAAGAAGACTATTTATACCAAGGGAAAACATTTGATTTGTATCGTTTCAAATTTTCTGTAATCAACTATACTGGTAATTATTTTGGTGTTTGTTCGCAACCAGGCAATGGGAAAAGTAATGTTTTCCCCGAACTCTTTGATTATTCGACTATCGAACTAACCGAAGGAGATGCCAATTTAGAAGAGATTTTTCAAGGCATTATCAATGGTTTTAAAGAATAAGTCTTACCGTCTGATGTTACACAATCTGAACATTTGGTAATGAATATTTTCAGTTTATATTCCATATTCGAATCGCCACGAAAGGTTTCGAAAGCGGAAAGCATTTTGTTTTCCACACTTTAGGAACGCGAAGTAAATAACTT
>CAYUNA010000821.1:0-2422 GCA_964445895.1 uncultured Saprospiraceae bacterium
CGTTTTGCTCCCTTAACACCCCACCGCCCCGCGCCGCAGGCGCGGGGGGAGTGAGTTTTTTGAAGCTCGAAAATCTTGCGATTTTCTCGCTTCTCATAATTCAAAGAAACTTACTTTATACGGTATTCAATCTAAGAAATATCAGCTCTTTGCAGGTCAGAGAGCCAATATTCTATTGCCAAAAATTAAATACGGCGCATAACAAAATATTAGACAATGAGCCAAATATTTTCGCCACGAAATGTGCGAAGTGCGTAACATCAACTAATAACTCAATCAACCAATTCACCAAATTACTAACATTTAAAAATCTCTAAAGCATGAAATCACCTACTGTGAAAGGCCACCATATTGATGTGGCAGAACTGGTCAGTTCCAAAAAAGAGGAATTGGCAAAAGCGCATGAGTTGCTAATGAAGCAAGCAGAAAAGATGGGAGAAAAGGAAGGTTCTTTGGGACTACCACTGCCCGAAGACCGACAGTTGAGTCCGTCGGAAATGCAGTTACGGAATGAGTATCAAAAGCTTGTGGCGGAGTGTTGGAAGAAGGGCAAACCGTACCTGGACGGGCCGCATCTGGCGTACTTGACGTATCAGGAAAAACTGGATGATTTACTGGAAAAAGGTGAAGTACACTTGGAGCGTGAACTAGATTTATTGGATGAAAAACGACGGGAAGAAGAAGACCAAATCCAGCGTAATTTTTTGCATCAAGAGCAGGAAATTGAGGAGAAAGATAAGATTTTGCAGCGTGAATTTGTGACCGCAAAGCAGGAGTTAGAAGCCGTTCAAGACCGCACAGGACGCAAGAGTCCGTTGATACATTTTAAGAGTAAAATCCTGTATTTCCTACTGTTGTTGGGTATCGGGATTTGTGAAGTGCCATTGAATTTGCAGATTTTTCAGAAGTTTGGAGAGGCATTTTTCATCACGATTATTATGGCGAGTTCCTTGGCGATTGCGATTCCAGTATTGGCTCATTTTACGGGCGTGTTTGTGAAGCAGCGGAAGGAGAAAAAGGAGTATATCTGGTTTGGATTGTTGTGTGTGGTTTTGTTCTTCATTTTTAATTTCGGCGTGTCCATATTTCGGGCTTACGTCTTAGCAGAAACGATGGGCGAAGAAGCCAACCAATTGAACGTTATTATCTTCACCTGCCTGAATTTGATTTTGTTTGTCATCGGTGTTTTGGCGGCTTATTTTAGTCATGATGAGAGCTATGAATTGGAGACGTTGTACAACAAATTTCAAAAAGCAAAGAAGACATATGATAAAGAGCGATTGGGTCTCAATGCCGCTAAAAAGTCGTTGGCAGCAACGAAAAATGCGGAATTGAAAGCCATCCACGGTGCTTATATGGAAGAGAAAAACAGTCTTCATAACAAAAAGAGTACGTTCGTTGCATCTCGCAACGAGTACATCCAGATTTATGACGAATTGTTGAATTCTTTTCAGGCGTTGGAGGAGTATTTGGTGGCGAGCTATCACATTGCGATTGGAAAATATCGCTCGGTGAATCTGATGCATCGCAAAGACCATTTATCGCCGAAAAGTTGGGCGAAGGGCGTGCAGCAGTTGGGGTTGAAATTTGCGGATGTGCGAGAGTTAGACCCGAATTGATAAACGGCGAAAGAGGAGTGATTTAAGGATTACGGGTGCGCAGGAATAACTCCAAAAAACCAAATTTTATTAACCATTTTAAAAGCTAAAAACATGAAAAAGTATTTGTTAATTTTAATGGCATTGACCTTATTTGCTTGCAACAGCAAGCCACCGATAGCGACGGATATTTACCTCTATTTTGACTTTACGGAGGGACAGGATTATAGTGAACGCATCGAAGAAGATGTCACCGCATATCTTGAATTGATGGAATTGGGTGATGGGAGTAGTGCCAATTTTGGTAAAATAAAAGTTTATCCGCTATACGATGTTGGGTCGGCACGCGGGAAGACGATTAAATTGAAAGCAGGCAAATCAGAGATGGAAAGTAACCGGTTTTTGCGAAAAAAAGAGGTGGATAAATTCAGTGGACAATTGATTGGTTTTCTACAAGAAATCAATGGCGAGTACACGGGTAAATCGCTGGACAATTCCCACATTTTTGCACCAATATGTAAAGGTATTGGTAAACTGAATGACTCGGATGCTGACCGCAAAATTATCCTGATTTATTCGGATATGTTGGAAAATAGTGACATCGCTAACTTGCATTCCAAAAAAGTTGATTTTGAAAAATGGACGGCGGCTTTTGATGCGGCTTGTGATTTGGAAGATGTATCAGATTTGGAATTTTATATCGTGCATCCTGTCGATAAAAATAATGATGCTAAAATTCAGACAGCCGCTGATTTTTGGAGTAATTATTTGATGGATAAAGGGTTAGATGAGGATGGGTTTCATTTTGATACGGGGATTGAGTT
>CAYUNA010000822.1:0-2422 GCA_964445895.1 uncultured Saprospiraceae bacterium
AAAATAAAAAAATGCGCTTAAAATTCACCTTTGTCACGTTCTTTATTTGCTTTTGCTTATTCCCTGCTTTTACACAAAAAATCCAAAAGGAAGTTTTATTAATTGGTACTATGCACACCGTCCCTCCAATTGTCAAAAACAGCTATCGCCCATTGCTAAAAATAGCAAAAAAATACGAACCCGAAGCCATTTATGTAGAAACTGCCATGCCCAATGACAGTTTAAGTTGGGCTTATTTAAAAAATGGATATTCCAAATTCTTACAAAAATTTTATGCTTTATCCGATTCCTTACGGCATTCTGATTATGTTTTTGATGAAGCAAAATTAAACGAACTCCTGGCGAAAGATTTTGAGGATATGACGGACGAAGATTTTAAAATTATTACTCCAGCATTCGTGTATTTGAGAGATGCGGCTAATTATTCTTATTACAAATATATACAACGCTACGGCGCAACGGGGTCAAAAAAGCCAACTCGTGATGAAAATGGAGATTTGACGGCGAAATTGGCTTTACACTTCAATCATAAAAAGGTATTTGCCACTGACGACCAACAGACTAATGCTGAATTTCACAAATATTCTGCTCTATGTTATAAAGCAATGCCTAAAACAACCTTTGCCGAAAATCACAATAAACTTGTAAAAAAACAGACGCGAAAAGCTACTATTGCTGCCCTTTTTGGAAGGTTTGGTAAACATACCAATACCATAAAAAACCTCGAATTGTTAGATAAAAATAGTGGACTGCAAAACTTTGATTCTTCTGTTGAAGCCTGTGCTTTTGCAGTGCAATATTGGGACGAACGCAACCAGCGGATTGTTAAAAACATGGCTACTCAAATTAGAAATGCGCCATATCAAAAAAGCGTTTTAATCATCGGAGCGTCGCATATTATAGGCGTAAAAGAAGAGTTAGAAGCAAAATATCCTGAGATTAAGGTAGTTCTTTTAAAAGAGGTTAACTAACCTTTTACTACCAAAAAAAAAGCGAAGTTCAATACGCTGAACTTCGCTTTTTTCATTTAAACTATTAATCGCTTTCTCACAATATCAACGCTCGACCACTTTGTGTTTTTTCTTCAGCCAAAACACCCCGCCGATACCAATAAAAAATAGGATTGTTGAAATTAATTCTGCTTGCGTCACCCCCGTTTCTCCAATGTGAAAAAGAATATCATTTACTCGAATTTTCTCAATCAAAAACCGCTCTACTCCATTGAAAATCAAGTAAATAAAGAACAACATGCCCGGTATAGCCAATCGCTTCCGCAATGCCCATAAAATACCGGTGATCACAAAAGACATCGCGATTTCGTAATGCGGTGTTGGATAAACGCCTTTTGCCAATTGATGGCAATATCGCGTACCACAAGCCGCTTCACAGCGTAGTTCCGGAGACCGTAAATTGACCACTTCTTTATATTTTTCGGGGTCGCAAATGTCCATCAACACACCTGCATTATTCACGTTTTGAGGGTATTCAAAACTCCACAACCAATCAGGCAACATCCACCACTCCGGCATCGTACCAGCTACAATTCCCCAATCTCCGTCACCTGACAATTGACACCCAATTCGACCAACACCATACGAAATCATTAACGCGGGCGCAATCGCATCTGCAAACGGCCAAAAAGCAATTCTATGCTTCCGCAACCACCACCAAACCCCTAAAAACCCACCAATCAAACCACCATAAATTGCCAATCCACTCCCCGAAAAGAAGGTTCCGATTGGGTCAGAAAAAAAGCCACTCATGGTTTCTGGTGCTTCAAAAATAGCAAAGAACTTCGCTCCTAAAATTCCCGAAACTGCTGCCACCACCGTCACATCACCAATACGATCATGCGGATAAATGTCTTGAATTGTCGTTTCTGGTTTTGGCAATGCGGCCTTCTTTTGTTCCCAAAATCGGAAACCCGCAAAGACTATCGCCAAACCAATTCCCGCCAACCAATTGCCTTCCAATGACAGTAATAACGCTGCTGGGTCATTTTGAAACTTAGCGAAATTCTGCGCAATATGCACCCCTTTTAACCCCAAGATTAATCCAAATAAACCGTTAGCCGCTACGTCCCAAAGTTTTGGTTGCTCGCCAATGATGTATTTTACTTTGTCAGGTTTGAATACACCTTCATTCGCTTTGCGTTTCAATTCCATGTATAAAAACCATGCTGCCGTCAAAATCGCGATAACCAATAGCAAGCCAAAGGTTTTAAAAATGGACGTCCAATTGTCTGGTTCTGTGCCGATTAAGGCATGTAAAATATAGGATAAATCTGGATACACGAGTTGCGGGTTGTGAGTTGCGAGTTGTGTAGTTACTCCATACTCCGTTTTAAAACAGCAAATGTACTATAATATCGAAAGGAGAGATAATTTTATTGGAAGATTTGACTTTTGTTAACCAGAGAAGG
>CAYUNA010000823.1:0-2421 GCA_964445895.1 uncultured Saprospiraceae bacterium
TAATGTTATATTAACGCAACTTTGCTGGAAAGGTCTCGAAAAATTATGTTAAAGTTTTGCTTCTTTTTTAAGAAAAAACACACGATAGCATTAATTCGATAGTTGACTTTAAAGTGCCAAAGTAGAATTAAACAAACGCCTCTATATGCGCAATCACTTCTTCATTAGTATCATAAATCCCTAAGTCCAGATTATTCAGGTTACCTCGTAATTTCATCAATTCAATTGCAGGATAAACCGGACGGTCATACGACCAATACTCCTTATTCAAAAATACCATCGGGCTGGCATAACTAAAGGATTCGTAATGATTTTGTGCAATTTCCTGAAAAATCTCCTGCATTGTCCCAGCGCTACCTGGTGCAAAAATAACACCTCCTTTTGCCACTGCGAGCAGACCTTCTTCTCGAATGCTGTTGGCGAAGTATTTAGCGATATGCGTCGCAAAAGGTGTCGGTGGTTCATGTCCATACAACCACGTCGGAATACCAAGACTATTGAATTTTGTCTTTGGGTATTTCTCTAAAACTTGAAAAGCTGTTGGTAGCCAATCAGGATGATTGTAAGTTGGCGCTTTACTTAAATGTGCAATTGCAGCATACAGTTTTTTCATAGATTTCCCTGCAAACCATGCACCCACATGTGTCGCTTCCATCGCTCCCGGACCACCGCCAGAAATCATCAAATAGCCTTGTTCTGTCAGGTGTTTTGAAATTTCAGTAATCTGTCGATAGCTTTCACTTGCTCGACTCAGTCCGTGTCCGCCCATCATTGCCACTACTTTTTTCTCTTCATAATGCGCTAAAAACTCCTGTAAAGAATCCGTAATAGAATGGTCGTGTAGGCTGCGACAGAGAGTTTCTTTGATATTCGTTGCTTCTTTTCCCGTTTGGGTAAAATGGTCATAAACGACTTTATCCAGGGTTTTTTCGTAAGAATTTGGCTGTTTGTAATCGTAATTATTGTAAAGTGTTTCCTTATTATAAAGTGCGTTGGGATAAGCATCATAAGGAACATCCAGGGTTGGAAAAATATAATTATCAGCATACAAATGATGCCACAAGTCGTCAGAAATAACGCAGCCAAGAAACAGGCACTTGTCGAATTTTATTTTTAAAATCTTTGGTTCTAATACTGTCAAATTCAGGGACTGAATAGCGATTTCAGAAACTGATTTTTTACCTTTTAAAAATGGTTTCAGTGCTTTTAATGATTCAAATTCTGTCATAGTATCTATCGCGTTTTTTCTTTGAAAATTTGCTGAAATAGCAATGTCTTACTTTCTAAATTTAAAATTTTCAAGCCCATTTTTATAAAAATAAAGGCTTGCCCTAAAATAAAAATGAACCAAAGTCCGCCGCCGGTACTATTCAAATCATCGCCACGTAGCAATAAATAAATTACGGAGAATAGTACAAAAACGAACCAATTCATAAAGGACAATAAGAAGGTAGATTTGAAATTTTTAAAAACGATTTTTATGCCATTTTTAATCGCAGTAAAAAACCATTTCGGATTATTGTCAACTAAATAAATTTTAGCAAAATCATGTATCGTCAGGATAATTCCGGCTACAAAAAGGTAGATTCCCAGTACAATTGCTCCGCGATTATAAATCACCAATTCGCTCGTCAATTGCTTCAAGTCACCACCATAAATCAGACTCATAAACAGTTGGAAAAATAGAAAAAAGACCAATCCGTGAATAACAAAAAAGCAGAGAGTCAGGAAGAGTAATTTCCAAAAATACTTAATTGACCCAACAGCAAATGATTGAAAATGAGCTTTTTGCGGGCTGTTTTTACAAACTTCCAAAATGCCGCCCATGAGAAATACTGAAAGCAAAGTGTACAAAACGATAAGCAATTTGGACTGACTTAAAATGGGGGAAACCGCAGCTCCATACTCCCGCATAAAATCCGTGAAAACAGTATAATCAAACCCCTTCATTAGTTTCTGTGCCGCGAATGTTTTTCCCAATTTCTCTTCCAACAAGTTCATCAACGGAACTGCCACCAATGCCGCTAATGCGAAATTACAGAGGTAGAGCCAGAGCCAAATTTTGACATTTCGGATGCTCCATTTTAAGCCATTGATGTATGCTGAAATCGCGGTCATTATCTGTACACTACTTTTGGTAGCTCGCTATTTTGGTAGCGTGGCAGTATTTATCCAAAGCCACGCTACTCAAGTAGCGGGCTGCGTTTATCGGGATTGGCAAGGTATCACTTTTCTATAATTTTCAAATAAAAAAAGGTTTTGAAAATGTCATATTTCCAAAACCCGTGTAAATTTGACCTTTAGAGCATGTTTAAATTTTACTCTCCTGATAACCAATATTTTATGAACCTGACTTCAAATTAGCGTAATCATGTATCTCGATATATTCCTTTGCTAATTTATTGTCAGAACCATAAACTA
>CAYUNA010000824.1:0-2409 GCA_964445895.1 uncultured Saprospiraceae bacterium
GTGGGGGAGTGTTTATGAAGTGGTCAGAGAATTGGTACACAGCATACATTCTAAACCTTTGGATATTAGAAAACCAGATGGTGGTTGGACGATGATTTCGTGGTTTGCCAAGGTGGATGCGAATGCTGGCGAAGGAACGATCACTTTTGAATTTACAGAATACATCAAGGAGCAATTGATTCAATTAAAAGAACATTTTGCTCAATATCGTTTTGAGAATATTCTTTCTTTGAAAAGTGGGTATTCAATCAGAGTTTATGAGTTATTAAAGGTTAGTCAATTTAAAGGAAGTGTTACCTATGAACTAAGTCACTTTAGAGAACTCATAGGAGCATCTTACAAGGATGAATATGGAAAGTGGGTTCACAAATACAGTCAGTACAAAATATTCAAAAATAGGATTTTAAAATATGTGCAGAAAGAATTAAAACAAGAAACGGATATTTACTTTGAGTTAAAAGAAGAAAGAGAGGGTAGGAGTGTGAAGTATTTAACCTTCTATGTATTTAAGAACAAGAAAAAGAAGGTTAATGACCAACCAGAATTATTCGTAGAAATTAATCCTGAACCAAAAGAAGATGAGTATGACTATACACTTACCGTAATTGAAGCATTTGTAAAAATTGGTTTGACAGAAGCAAAAGCAAAAAAATTGTATCGAGAAGGATTTAATACAATTGAGAAAGATGACGTGCGAAAAGAGATTGTGGCAACGGGAAGAACTTTTGATGAATACTTTTTTGAAAAAATTGACTATACCAATTTTATGATAGCGAAAGGAGAAATTACCAATCCTCCAGGATTATTGTTGACCGCTATCAAACAAAATTATAAAAGCAAGGAAATTGAAAAAAATCAAAAAATCAAAAAGGCTCAGAAGAAAAGAGTAGCGGTTGAAAATATTAAAAAAGCAAAAAAAGATGAGTTGGCAAAAATCGCTCGATTGATAAGTGAGAAAGAAAATGATTTGATAAAGGAGATGTATAACAAAGATGAAAATCTTTTTGTGCAAATACTTAAAAAGAAAAATCCCGAACTTTGGGTAGGGTATGATAGCACAAAATCTCTTACGGAGAATTGCCTTACTTCAAATGGAAGTTTTCGGGCGAAACTTAAACTCAGACTTAAAGAGCAATTTCCTGATAATTTTGCTTCGTTAAATGTTGAGATACGAAAGCGTGAGAAGCTGAAAAAAGAAATTCAGGTGATGTAATTTTTCAGGTATTATTGATGAGCGATTTGATTATATTAATAGTTTCTTCTTACTGTGCAAAAAAACGAGACTGTTCAATAAACTGTGTCAGATGAATTATCTTCAAAAAAGGAGATATTTGCAAAAACACATTTAAAGGATGACATTAAAAAAGCGACAAAAGTTGGCAAATCGTTACTCGGAATTGAGTGATTTAGAAAAAGAAGCATTAGACCGTTTAAGCAAGGGGACAAATTTAGAAGGCAAAGATGGAGTTGTCGCGCCGCTAATTAAGCGGTTGATAGAACTTCATTTGGAAGGGGAAATGGCAGGTCATTTATTAGAGGAAAAATCAAAAGGTTCTTCGAATCGTCGGAACGGAGCAGTTAGCAAGACCCTAAAAACGGGTTATGGAAATGTAGAAATAGAAAGCAGCCGGGACAGAGACAGCACTTTTGAACCCCAAATAGTGAAAAAGCGTCAGAGGACTTTGGGTAGTGGATTGGATGATAAAATTATTTCGATGTATGCTAAAGGCATGAGCTACGGGGACATCCAAGACCATCTGGAGGATTTGTATGGATTGGAATTGTCGAAAGGTAAGCTCACTTCGATTACCGATTTGATTAAACCCGAACTGGATGGGTGGCGACAACGAAGTTTGGAATCGGTTTATCCCATTGTCTGGATGGACTGTATTCATTACAAAATCAGAGAAAATGGTCGGACAGTAAGCCGAGCAATTTATTGTGTATTGGGCGTGGATTGTGATGGGAATAAAGACTTATTGGGTCTATATACTTCTGAAAATGAAGGGGCGAAATTCTGGCTTCAAGTACTGACTGACTTACAAAATCGGGGTGTTAAGGACATTTTGATTGCTTGTATTGATAATTTATCGGGCTTTGTCCAGGCGATTCAATCGATGTTTCCTAAAACAGAGATTCAGCTGTGCATTGTTCATCAAATTCGCAATAGTCTCAAATACGTGGCGAGCAAAGACCAAAAGGCATTTATGCGGGATTTGAAGAAAGTTTATCGAGCGACTACCAAAGAAATTGCTGCTGAAATGCTGGATGAATTGGATAGCTTTTGGGGCGATAAATACCCTGTTGTCATTTTGAGTTGGCGGAATAATTGGGAGGAATTGAGCCAATATTTCAAGTATGCACCCGATATTCGACGGATTATTTACACGACCAATACGGTGGAAGGAT
>CAYUNA010000825.1:0-2406 GCA_964445895.1 uncultured Saprospiraceae bacterium
CTTCCTTTCCATGAAATAAGCTGACAATCAATTGTTTTTTCCTTATTTTCGCGAAAAATCAACATAGGATTGTTTGAAAAATCCTTAATTATAAAATTATGACAATCATCATCAAAACAATATCCAGGTTTAGTTTTTTACTACTTGGACTTTTAATTTTCCTAACCGCTTGCAACAACGAATCAAAGCAGGCAGAGAAAACGGAATCAACAAAAATTTCTACGATGTACGAAAAATCAGATTTGCAGCCGCCAGTGGCGAAAAAAGTGGAGAAAAAACTGGTCGAACACGGCAATACCCGCATTGATAATTATTTTTGGATGCGCCTTTCGGATGAGCAAAAAAATGCAGAAACGAAAGATGCCCAAACCACTGATGTTATCAATTATTTGAATGAAGAAAATACGTATCGGGACAAAATGATGGAGCACTTGAAGCCTGTTACGGAAGAATTGTATCAGGAAATCATCGGTCGAATTGCTCAAACAGATGTCTCTGTTCCATATAAAGACAATGGCTATTTTTACTATTCTCGTTATGAAGAAGGACAAGAATATCCGATTTACTGCCGTAAAAAAGAGAACTTAGAAGCAGAGGAAAAAGTCATTTTAGATGTCAATGTTTTGGCGAAAGACTTTGATTATTACGCGGTTAGTAGCCGAAGCGTAAGCCCTGATAATCAGTTGCTTGCGTATGGAGAAGATACCTTAAGCCGGCGAATTTATACCATTCGATTTAAAAACCTGGAGACGGGTGAAATGTTGGAAGATGTCATTCCAAATACAACTGGTCGTGCGGTTTGGGCAAATGATAACAAAACTATTTTTTATACCGTAAAAGACAAATCTCTCCGGTCGTATAAAGTTTTTAAACATATTCTGGGCACAGACGCGTCAAAGGATACTGAGGTTTTTCACGAAGCAGATGAAACTTTTTCTTGTTTTACCTATAAATCCAAATCTGAGAAATACATCATCATTGGTTCTTTCCAAACCGTTTCGACAGAATACCGCGTTTTGGATGCAGATAATCCAAATAGTGAATGGAAAATTATTCAACCCCGCGAACGGGATTTGGAATATGGCATCGCGCATTTAGACGATAAATTTTACATTCGAACCAATCTGGATGCGAAAAATTTTCGCCTGATGGAAACCCCCGTCACCGCAACGACCAAAGACAATTGGAAAGAAGTAATTCCGCATCGAGACGATGTATTGCTGGAAGATATGGAGTTGTTTAACGATTATTTGGTCGTAGAAGAACGCATCGAGGGCATCAAGAAAATTCGAATTATGCCAAAATCTGGTGACGAACATTACATTGATTTTGGAGAAGCTTCCTATGTGGCTGGAACTTCGACCAATATGATTTTCGACACCGATATTGTTCGTGTAGCTTATACTTCTATGACAACACCAATGTCTGTATTGGATTACAATATGAAGACGAAAGAAATGAAATTGTTGAAAGAACAAGAAGTTGTCGGTGATTTTGATAAAAGCAATTATGTTTCTGAACGACGCTATGCGACTGCCCGTGATGGTGTGAAAGTGCCGATTTCAATTGTTTATAAAAAAGGGTACAAAAAAGATGGTAAAGCACCTTTGCTATTGTATGCTTACGGTTCTTATGGAGCAAGTATGGATCCTTATTTTAGTAGTACGAGATTGAGTTTATTGGATAGAGGATTTGCGTATGCGATTGCGCATATTCGGGGTGGAGAAGAGATGGGGCGCCAATGGTATGAGGATGGTAAATTGCTAAATAAAAAGAACACCTTCAATGATTATATTGACTGTGGGGAGTTTTTGATTCAAGAAAATTATACCAACAAAGGACAATTGTACGCAATGGGCGGAAGTGCTGGTGGTTTGCTGATGGGTGCAGTTATCAATATGCGTCCTGATTTGTGGAATGGGGTAGTGGCTGCGGTTCCTTTTGTGGATGTGATTTCGACGATGTGGGATGAATCAATTCCTTTAACGACGGGGGAATTTGACGAATGGGGTAACCCGAAAAACAAGGAATATTACGACTATATTCTCTCTTATTCGCCTTACGATAATGTGGAAGCCAAGGAGTATCCAGCGATGTTGGTGACAACAGGTTTGCATGATTCGCAAGTGCAATATTGGGAACCTGCCAAGTGGGTTGCCAAACTCCGAGAGCTAAAAACAGATAACAATCCGCTAATGATGCATACCAATATGGATGCAGGACACGGTGGTCAGTCTGGTCGATTCCGACGATTCAAAGAGACGGCAATGGAGTATGCATTCTTTTTGGATTTGGCAGGGAAGGTTGAGTTGAAGGATTAATAAATACAAGTAAAAAATGCGCCTGTGGATTGCTCGAATCTACAGGCGTTTTTGGTTTGCTCCGTTTTAAAAAAATAACGAAGTT
>CAYUNA010000826.1:0-2404 GCA_964445895.1 uncultured Saprospiraceae bacterium
TTTCATCCTCAAACTCCTCTTGTTTTAAATGCAAAGAAACTTTTGAAACACGGTACTAAGGAACGCGAAGTAAATAACTTAACGTTCTTGAGAGGATGTCTATTTTTTCTACAAACTAAGAATCAATTTTTTAGGGTTTTGAAAAAAAAACAAAGATAGGATTTAGTAAGTACTCGGACATAATTATTCTATGAATTTTAGAGCTAAGATTTTTTCGATAGTTTTTCTTTAAAAATCCTTTAATAGCCGTAGTTATTGAATGATTTTTAAAGAAAAAATATCGTAAAAAGATAGCTATAAAAACGTAGAATAATTATGTCCGGGTACTTAAGCTAAATAACGGATTTTATTCGATGTGAAGTTCCTATATGCTTGGTTGTCAAGAAGTAGAAAAATTAGACATGCTTTTCAGAAAATGCCAAAATTAGCACAACCTTTCAGATATTCTTGTTTTTTTTTGGAAACGCAACGAATTTTGTCTTATTTTGGACACCAGATTTTATGAATCACGTTAATATAACAATCGCATGAAAATTCTTGCTATACTCTTCTCCTATCTAACTCTTGGTTTATTATTGCTACCCTCTTGTACACCAATGGAAACAGCCACCTTATTTGTTCCCAACATTCCTACGCATCATTTGATGACGCATAAGGGCGATTACCGCGTCGGGGCAGGATTTCAATTGACGCCTACTTTCAGCCAAAGTTACATTACAGGTGAGGTTCAGGGGGCTTATTCTCCAATCAAACACCTAACTGTTTTGGGCAATTATTCGTATATGAATGCCAAAAATGGAGAAGAAAACGAGAACTTTGACCGCAGGCGTAAACAGTCTTTTGGAGAATTTGGGTTAGGCACTTATTTTACCAGTCAGACCAGCGAGAGACTGACTAGCGTCGTCGAATTAATAGGTGGATATGGCGTCGGCAAGGCAACAGATGTTCAGAGTACATCCAGCACAACAGGACTTGGAACAATAGTGTCCGAAGACCGCTTTACTGCCAATTCCAGGCGTTTTTTTGGACAATTTAATTGGGGATTTAAATATGCCGCAAACACCAGTTTTAGAATACAAGTCGGCCCTTCTCTCCGCATTTCCAGAATTGAAACCTACCGGGTTTCCCATGTTTCCAATACCCAAACCATCCCATTAGAAAATCCTAAATTCACCATGTTTGATTTTGGTGTCCACATGGCAATTGGTGATGAAACTGTGCAATTTATGACGCAAACCATCTTTTCGGGATTCCCAAGTGAAGGAGACGAAGAAGTCTTCCGCGAATATGTCGATGGTACAGGCGCATTTTTGCATTTGGTGGTTGGTATAAAAACTAAATTTTAGCCCGCTCGAAAACTTGCTGCACCTAATAATGCAATATCCGTATAAATCTCGACCTCATAAAACCCTGGTTCTAATTTATCCTTTGTATCGAGTTCGAAATCAAGCCGTTGGTGCTCACCGATTTGCGTCCCTTTGCGCATGACCGCTTCAATATTCAACGATTGGTCTGCACGCTGAATCAAGGCTGGAAATAATTTTTCTGTGGAAATCGGCTGATTCTTATCGCCCTTGATTACCATATAAATAGGTCGGTGGTCGTGGTATTCTTCAGGTATTTCATTCAAATCGAAACTGACTTTAATTTTCTTGATTCGCTTAGCTTTTGACGCCAACTTACCATTTTTTCCTTCCAATTCTACTCGAAACGCAGTCGCCTTGAAGTTTTTCAAGGTCAAACCTTCATTTGTAGAAACCAGATTAGTATTTTGGGCAGCCAGATTTTGAGCAATTTTACGCGCCTGTCGCATCATATCTTTTTTCACCTCAATCACGACGACCAGAGAATCATTTTGTCGTTCCACAATCTGAATTTTTTGCTGCATCTTCGATTTTGTCGCCATCAGACGCCGTATTTGTTCCATCAAACTCAATGACTGCATATCATTGGCTTCCTGAATGGTAGCAATGGTTTCGGCTTTTTCTTTTAACTCTCGATTTTTACGAGACATCTTTTTCTTCAACTTTTGATTGGCTTCTGTGGCTGATTCATATGCCCCTAATAGACTATCTATTTCCAATTGCAGCGAATTTTTTAACGCATCTATTTCGCTCACCTGCGCGCTGCATTCCCCGATTTGATTAGATAAATTGACGGTTTGTTCTTGGTATTTTAGGCTGTCAACCTCATTTTTTTTGCCCCAGCTAAATGCGAAAATTGCCGCTAATGCCAACAGAATAGTTGACAGGGTAAGGATTCTTTGCGCTCTCATAGTTAATGTTTTTTTTAAAATTTACTGTTTTAATAATAAAATTTACTACACCGTGCAAGAAGTCATTTTGTATCTTCGAAAAATGGCTAAAGCCATTTTTCGAGGGTAGGTTAGGGGGGGGGGTTTTTT
>CAYUNA010000827.1:0-2398 GCA_964445895.1 uncultured Saprospiraceae bacterium
AAATCTCTTTGTGAAAAATACAAAGAAACTTACTTTACGGTGTATTACTGCACTGTGTAAAAAGCCCTAACCTACCCCGAAAGCGAGGCGGCTTTAACTGCCGAGCAAAACGTAAAGAAAGTTTTTACACACTGTACCAATTTATGAGACTTTCACTTGATTTTAGCGTCTTAAAATAGCATTTTTTATCAAAATAGACCTACATGGCAGAATATTACGAAACTAAGGGCGGTGGTCCTCCACCAAAGGAAAAAGGAGGATTTAATATATGGAAAGTAGTCGTTTATGCGTCCGTGCTCGTCGTCGCAGCAATGGTTTTGATGCGTTATTATAAGGACGGGCCGACGGGCGAATACACCCACATTCCCAAAGAAGTACAATTTGAATATGTACCTTCCGATTTCACCTTAGAATTGGATGAAGAAACTACACTCGCCATTCTCGGCAATCCCTACCGATATGAAAGAGAATTCAATCAACTCATTTATGATTTTAACTTGTCCTTATTGAGACATGTCGGTAATCGCATGGGTTTACCTGATTCTCTACGACGAATGATTAAGCCTATCTATAAAAAACATCATCCTTATATTCAACGAATGTACTTTGATGATTTTGTCGCCTTACAAGACACCTCTGCTCAGATGTATGAAATCTGGTACGAGAACGGCAATAAAACTGCCGTCGAAATACTAAGTGAAGTCGCCTCCAAGTACACCTGTTTTATGATTACCAAAGTATTTGCTGACTTGCTAAAAACAGATGAAGGCCGCATTTTTGTCAAAGGCAATAAGGTCGATACGCCTTGTGGAATAGCCATGACGGAAGGACTCAAACCGCTACTGTCCCGCTTGGATGAGAGAGCTGCTGTCAATGATTTTAGTCGCTCCAAAGGCTTTATGAAAGAGCGAGTGGAAAAGACTATTGCGGAATTGGCGACGATGGAAGTACGGGACAGGAAAGGCATCAATCGACAGTTGCAAACGAAGGTTTGGGGTATGAATGTGTCAAGTTCGGATGTTGAAATATCAGCGATTTCAGTCTCAAAAATTGGCTTTAAGTTAGACCGTTATTTTGACATTACATTGAATGAAAAAAGGAATTTGGTAACCATTACTCTACCCGAACCAGAAATCTTGTCGCAAGAAGTACATCCTAAAATTGATAAATTAGATATCGGTTGGATGCGTGAAGTGGAAGGACTTGATTTGAATAAAAATATTGATTTATTGCGCAAACATTTTAGGCGAGATGTCCGGGAGAGTGATGTGATGGATAAAGCTAAAAAGCGAGCGACAGAATTGATGGAAACCATGTTTTCTCCATTGCTTTTTTCGATGAATAAAAAATATAAATTGAGCGTAAGATTTAAAGACATGAATCTTTACTATGATGACGATATGGACGATGATATGGAAGTGCCAGAACCCAATCGAATTGGTGCAGAAACCAATAATGGACGAGCGCCGAGCTTAAGAAATGATTGATAATAATCCTCTTCCAGACGAAAAAAACATACTTCAAATGAAAAAATCTATCTTATTTTTCTTAGCAATTGGTTTCATTTCTTCTTGTAAAAATGAACCTAAAACCCAGCAGCCTACAAAGCCCAAAACTACAGTAAAAGTCCCTGAATTAAAGGCAAACTTATTTTGTAAAACGACCGAAGATGCGGAGACTGCGTTGCCTAAAAGTATTATTTTTCTCGAATTGGGAGCGGACACATTTAAAATTGGTACACTTCTAAATTGTAATCAAATAAAACCTAACGACTACCAAAATTATCAAATTCCAGCCAATGCGTTGACTGCTGCCGGTGGCTGGTGGGCAGGTTCAGGTGACTATTTTTATGTGGTTAAGCAAGACGAAAATTTTGTGGTCAAACAAGGGATGATGGACGAAATGCAAGCCGCCAATGAGTATGGTTACCGGACCGTTGCGACCTTTTCAAATACTGGAGAAATCACTTACGCTAAAGACCAACTAACAGGCATGTACACCATCGGGTCGCACGATGAAGCCTATATTTTAGCGTTAAATTTAACTAGTCAGGACGAGTTCGCTGCTACCCTTTATGAAATTGATGGGATGTTGCCGCCAGAAGCAGAAACAGAACGTTTTTTAGCAGATTATAAAATGACTAAGTTTGAAAAATTTGATGTCGATTTAGACAAATTGACCTTTGATTCCGATTTTGGAAAAGGCAAATTTGAAATGACACAAGGTTTTGAGAGCGTTATTTTTAAAGAAAAAGAATGGGTAACGGGGGCTGCTTTTGAAATGAGTAAAATTGATTTCTAAGGAACGTGAATTAAATAAACTTCGGTTCTTTAGTTCGCGTTCCTAAGGATTGTTTTAACAATAATTAATCACTGCTGCTGTTGCAAGAATTCAATCA
>CAYUNA010000828.1:0-2397 GCA_964445895.1 uncultured Saprospiraceae bacterium
AATGCTTAAATTTCTACCAATAGTTTAGTCGCTATGCGCCTTTTAGTTTTTATGAAAAAGCCCTTAATACATTTGAAAATAAAGCATTTATAAATTAGCTTTTTTTAAATTTTATGCAAGCCAAAGACCAAACCGTCTAAAGTCCAATATAAATTATGATAAAATTTTTTAAAAATATCTTCCTATTCTCGCTTTTAGCAATGTGCATTTACATTGCCTTAGTTATCGTATGGGGTAATTTTTTTGAAAAAAAAGCCTATAAAAAAAACCTCAATTACGCAACGGCAAACTATGGGCATCAGTTCTCCAGAATGAAAGAAGTCAAAACTGTGCAAGACATTGATTTACTCTTTTTGGGGTCGTCGTTGACTTATCGTGGCTTTGATACACGTATTTTTAGAAAGGCAGGTTTCGATGTTTTTAATATGGGGTCAAGTAGCCAGAGTCATATTCAAACGGAGCTGTTATTGAAGCGATATTTAGATAATTTAAATCCTAAAATGGTCATTTATGAAGTTTATCCAGGCTTGTTTACTGTAGATGGAATTGAGTCGTGTTTGAATTTAATGGGGAATGACTTTAATGATTTTGAAACAGTAAAAACAGCCTTCAAGCTGCCGAATTTTAAAGTGTGGAATACGCTTGTTTATGGTTTTTATGCAGACTTTACGGGTAAAAATGACGACTTAATTGAAGACCCAAGAAAGGATTATCGAGACACGTATATCGCAGGGGGCTATGTGCAACGTGATTTGACCTTTTTTAAAAATACCCGCCATCCTGTGGAGACTTGGTCGTTAGAATCGTCACAACTTAAAGCTTTTGAAAACTGCATTGCAATGCTGAAAAACCGCAATATTCCCTATCAATTGGTGCAAGCCCCCGTCACCCAAGCTATTTATCAATCTTACACCAATAATGCAGAATTTGATAGTTTGATGATGACTTACGGAGCATACACCAATTTTAATAATATATCTGTTTTAGATGATTCATTACACTTTTTTGATGAGCGACATTTGAATCAAAATGGGGTAACCATCTTTAATAATGACTTGCTGAAAACCCTAATTCCTGATAATCAATAGCTCTGCTTCTAATACCAATTTCGCATTTTCTTCTTGCATAGTCAGACCACCGTCCAAGAGGTTATTTTCTTCATAAGGGTCACTGCTCAAATCATACATTTCCTGGTTTCCCATCATATTTTCAATCAACTTATAACTGCCATTGCTGATTGTCCATAAATTGAATGTGCCATCATCTTTTTCTGCGTATTGAAAGGCACGTCGAGGTGATTCACTATTCAAAAGCGTTTTAAAACTTTGACTGTCGTGCATATCTGGACTGTCAACTCCCGCTAAATCGGCGATGGTGCTGAAAAGGTCGGTGCTACAGATTAAATTGTCATCATCACCTGTTCGATTGACCCCTTTTCCATTAATAAACATGGGCACATTGATACCACCTTGATACAAACTACCTTTGACCGTCATATTCGAAAATGGAGCTTGTGCTACTGTACCTGGCGTTCCATTATCACCTAAAAATATTATAACGGTATTCTCCAGTTCCTCTTCCGGAATGGCGTCAATTAACCGTCCAATTTGAAAATCCATCGCCTCGATTGCCGCCATGTAATAGGGCATTGGTTCTAATCCATCCACGTATTCGGGAAGGTTGCCTTGAGTGTGCATTTCACTGGGCGGCGTGTGAAATGGGGTATGTGGCGCATTGTATGCCAGCCAAAGAAACCAGGGTTGAGACTGATTATTGACCCAATCAATGGACAAATCCGTAAATGTTTCTGTAATATAACTTGTTTGAGCACTGGTTTCTCCACCTTCGTTGAGTTGCCATTCATAATAATTTTGTACCCCACCTCTGATTAAGCCAGCATAATAATCAATGCCAAATGATTCTGGATTGACATTTAAATTGTTTCCCGACAAGTGCCACTTGCCAATAATCGCTGTGGCGTATTGGTTATTTGTTTCTTCACTGATGTATTGTTGTAAGGTTTTTTCGGAGGAGGATAGCTCATCACTTGCCCATTTTACGCCGGTTCGGTAGCCATATTTACCCGTGATGATTGATGCTCTTGTGGGGGAACAGGTTGGATAGACCCACATATTATTAAAGGATAGACCTTCATTTTTAATCTTAGTTATATTTGGCGTATTGGGTTTGATGCTGCCTTCAGAAAAACCTGAGGTTGCATCTTTTCCCATATCATCGGCGATGATTAAAAGGATATTTGGTGGGGTAGAAGTGTTGCCATTGCCTTGGTTGTCGTCTTCTTTGTTACAACTGAGTATCAAGAGAAGGAATAGGAGGAGTGAAAAGTATTTCATTGGATGTTGTTTGATTGATTTTGTGCTATTTATAAATAATTTT
>CAYUNA010000829.1:0-2395 GCA_964445895.1 uncultured Saprospiraceae bacterium
TCAAACTCCTCTTGCTTTATATTTTGAGCTTCAAAAAACTCATTCCCTTACTTAAAGATTTAACCAATAGGTCACTTTAAAAACCAAAGCACGGCTTGTTTCACCCCAGGGATTTGTGCCATAATTATCAGTATAGACTAAAAACATATCAGAAACGGGAGCAAAACGCCATTGTAATCGGGTATTGATATTAAAATTATCAATTTGATTATTGTATTGAAAAAAGGCGGTAAGGAAGAGTTTTTTAGAAAAAGTTAAATCAAATCGTGGGCCCACAAGAAACAAAGAAACGGGTTCGAAAGGTTCTTCCAATTTTAGATAATTATAACTCATTTGTAATGAAATATTGGCGCGAGGTTGTAAGCGCAGGGAAATATTGGTATTCAGTCCTGCTCGAAAACCGTTGAAAAATTGACCAATTGTAGGCTCAACTCGGAAGGAAACTAATTTGCGGCGGTCAGAATTAAACGTAGCACTTGCATTGAAATAATTATAATCCGTCCCTGCCAATAGTATTGCCGTGCTATCTGATTGTACTTTGGTCGGGTCAAAATCTTCGAAAAGATAGGTATATTGTTGTTGTAAAGTCAATCTTCCGCGAGCACTATTGCGCATTTGAAAATCCCAAAACAACTTAATCGCCTGGTCGGTTTTTCCAATATCTAAACCCGGCTGAAAAAACATTTCAAACTCAGCGCCAAAGCCATGTTGAGTTAATAGTCCTGACGTTGGATAAAAATAGGTGCGTACCTGTGGCTTGATTCTAAAAAAGTTTTTTCGGGGAACGAAGCCAACTTCAGCATCAAAGTTTTCTCCTACCAATTGATGCAGCCATTCTAAGGAATACGCTTTTTCTTTGTAAGTCAACTCGACGCCGTGTGCATATTTTTCATCAACATCATCGGGAGTGAAGGCTTGCTGATAATAGACTTTGCCTACCCATGAATTGTCCGCATTGGCAATGTTGTAATCTACGCCGAGTACTCGATTGTATTGGTTATATGCTTCATTTTCTATTTTAGAAGTGGCGTCTTTATTGACGAAAATTAATCCAATATTAGAGCGATTAAAAATCTTTCGTTGCATCGTAGCAACCGTAAAATTATAAGCGGGTACTTCATTTTTATCATCTTTTTCGGTTTGCATGTTCAGCAGCCCAATTCGCCAATTTTCATTTAATTTTCCGTTTAAACGCGCACCGTAGAGAATGCGATTTGAAATATTATTGCCAGCAGTATCTTGTGCAATGCCGATTCTGCGAGAAAAAAATGGATTGATGCGACTTTTACCAAAACTACCAAATAAATCGGCATTTTCTAAGAAAAATTGTCGGCGTTCTGGAAAGCGAATTTCAAAACGGGAGAGGTCCGTAACTTGTCTATCGACTTCCACCTGCGAAAAATCAGGGTTGACGGTTAGGTCTAAGTTTAGCCCCGAAGAAACGGCAATTTTAGCATCTACACCTGCTGCAAAATTATGATTTGGTTTAGTATCATTTAGCTCAAAATCCTGCTCTGTACTCGCGGAAACATAAGGAATAACTACGAAATTTTTACCTGTTTTGTGTAGTGGTTCATCCCAAATCATCTTACCACTAAATGCCAAGTTGAAAATCCATTGATTGTTTGGAATAGCTTGCCAAACACTTTGTTCATTCCCTTGAGTATCAAAGCGATAGCAATTGAAACGCCAAAGGTTTGTTCCTTTTTCAAAGCGTAAAGTTTTAAACGGAATAGCCATTTCTGCTGACCAAAACCCATCGTGAATTTGCGCTTCTCCTAGCCATTTGTTATCCCAGGAAGTGGCAAAGTCGCTAATTTCTGAGCCACCATTTGAAATCAAGGCTTCTCTTCTAACCCCCAAAGGATTAATGCCAAACAGGAAGGCGTTGGTTTTGTCATCAAAGGTGTCGAATAATAAGCTGATATTGTCATTTCCGCCTGCTCGATAATCGCGTCGCAGGGACGGAACAATATAATCCTGACCAGAGGAATAACACTTAATGCCAACGTATAAATATTGGTCGTCATAGACCATTTGGATTTCCGTTTTTTGTTGTGCCTTGATGGAGTCGGATGGAAAAAACTGTTGAAAGTTGTTTGCAAAATTAGTAGAAGTCCAAACATCCTCAGATAAATTCCCATCTAATTTAATAGATTCGGTAGCTCTAGTAACCGTAAAAAAGGCCTCATCTGTATCATTGACTGCCGAGGATTGTGGAGAGTTATTGTTGGGTTGACCCATGCAAAAGGCATGCAGTGCAATTATTCCATATATAGTGAGTAAAAACTGTTTCATCAAAAAGTCCAATATGTAAGGAATGAGAAATTTTATCGTGATAATAAATCACAGAGTTTTTAGAGAAATATGAGTACACTGTGTAAAAAGTCATTTT
>CAYUNA010000830.1:0-2394 GCA_964445895.1 uncultured Saprospiraceae bacterium
TTCGCGTTCCTAAGGTAATTTGCATGCATACCATAGGTATTAAAATATTTGCGTTTCAAATGGCTGAAGCGTCAATTTTTTATCTTTAACAATAACAGAACGCTTATTTTCATTCAAATTACAAAATGCAGTCTTCACTTGTCCATTTTTTAAAAAATCAATTTCATAAAAATCGCGTCCCTGATTTTTCACCATTTTCACCTCCGCATTTTGGTAATCAAAAACGTGGTTAAATTGCGCCCATTTTTCATTAGAATAATCGCCTACAAAATCAGAGGTAAAAACCAATCCCCCCAACAACACATTGATTATCAAAACGGTATGCTTCTGTGTGGCAGTCAGTTTTAAATTTTCATCACGCAATAAAAATACATCAGGATCATTTAAAAATGCCCGCCCGTTCAATTGCCATCGCCCCAGCGTCGTGCGTAAAGAAAGAATGGTCGAAACGCGCTCTCGGTTGCCCAAAAACTTCAACAAACGATGTTCCCATTCCAGATGAATATCCGCCCCAATCCGACAATAATCCATCAACCCAAACGATGACCCAATCGGCACACCACAACCTAAAATCAACTTGTCGCCCACCAGATGACGAATAAATTGCAGTGCATCATTCATCACCTGTCCACGCGTTTTATTAGGACGCGGAAGGATACAAGTGGCATAGAGAAAGTCCAGTTTAACGAGGTCGAAATTCCACTTTGACAAGACTTTAAAAAACACTTTAATTAAGTAATCCTGGACTTCATTATTGTAGAAATCTAACGCATAAAAATGTCCACTCCAACCGGGAGAATAACCCGCCTTCACTGGCTTTCCATTGGTGTCTTTTAGCAACCAATGCTTTTTATTTCGAAAAATATCTGACTTCTTTTCACAAATAAATGGTGCCAGCCAAAGCCCTGCTTTATAGCCTTTTGCATGGATTTCTTTAGCCACTGCGCCCATGCCATTTGGAAAGTTACTCTTTACATTCAACCAGTCTCCCACCTCTTTTTGCCAGCCATCATCTATTTGAAAAAAATCAATTTCAGCTTTTTTTTCCGCAAACGCATTTAGGTTTTTTAAAATAATTTCTTCTGAAATATTGGTGTAATAATTATACCAACTCGTCCAGCCTGTCGCGGGTTTTGCCTTGGGTTTTTCGATGTCCATTTTATCAAAATAGGCATCAAAAACCGCTTCATCGTCTCCTTCTAAAATAATCAAATCCAATACTGGAAACGAATGCGTCAACTTCATTCCCTGACACTCCTTATCAATCACAACTGACTGTTTTTCAGTACTATATTGAATTAAAGTAAAGCCCGTTTTTTCATTCAACGAACCAATAAATTGCATTTTAAAGGCATGTTGGCGCAAGTAGCTATACGTCCACGAGTGAAAAACGCCTGCCCCACGTTCTACCAAATCAAGGTGAGTGTCGCCATAATTTTTCATAATCGGATACGCTACTTTTCGCAACTTATCCATCCGTTCTTTTTGGTGAAATTCGCGGCTTTCTGACCAACTTTGAAACCCGTTGCAAAAAATAGTCTCCTGTGGCTCAAATCTATGTGGCATTTTGAAACGAAGGTGTTCTAAAACAAGGTCAGTCTTCGGATGTATCGTCAATTCCAAACGGTGCCCTTTGGCTTTACCCTTAATTTCGGTGAGTTTGAAATCAGCATAGAATTCATCAAAACGATTGACTCGATTGGGCGTGAGTTCGACGGTTTTCTGATTGTAAGCGAAGGTGGTGGTTAGTTTTTCAATTAGCATAGAGTAAAGGAACTTAATTTACACTGTATTATTTGTTTTTTTTGAAACGTAAAAAAACGACATTTTTATAATAATAACATAAGCATAAATGACTGGCAGGTAGATTAACAAAAAGAACAACAATAATTTTTTTAAAACGGACTTTTGAGTACGAATTTCTCCATTATCAGAGACAACTTCAATTAATTCATGTGATAAATCAGCTTGAACTTTCAAAATTGTTGCTTTCAAAGGCGGTACTTTTTGAATAGTACGAGCACTTTTTTCACCAAAAATTTCTACTCCTTTCGCATCACTCAATCGAACACTAAATGTATCTTTTTCAATAAGTCCATTTGCGATAAAATAATAGCCTCTTTTTTGATTATGATGGCGTCCATTAATTATTTCAAAATCATATTCTTGCAAATCGTCGTAAAACATAACCAATCGAGCATCATCATAAATAAGATTAAATGTAAAAATTGCAGCAAAAAGCCCAGGAAAAGCTCCCCAAATAAATATACCAAATAGCAAAAATTTGATGCATCCTTTCACTCTTATTTAATTTATGAGCATGTCTGATTTTTCTACGAGTTGAGTACAGAGTAAAGAAAGTTTCCTTACATTCTTCACAAAGGAATTTTAAGG
>CAYUNA010000831.1:0-2391 GCA_964445895.1 uncultured Saprospiraceae bacterium
TCTACCAATAGTTTAGTCGCTATGCGCCTTTTAGTTTTTATGAGAAAGCCCTTTCTTTTGGTAAACATGGACTATTTTGGTAAAAAATACTTTAAACAATTGCTCACAGCAAATTTCGTTATAACCCAACTATCCTTCGTTACAATTCGTGGTGCGTACGGACAGCAATTCGCTATGGAACAGCATTACTATTTGACACGCTGCCCAATTTGTAATAAACAAATACCAGAGTTCAAGTTATTGACATTCAAGTAACTTGTTGTGCAACAGTTTTTTATTGAATGATTTACAAAGGAAAAAGCTATTTCGTCACTAAAATCTCATCCACAAATACCCAGCACGGCGCACCAGGAGCTGGATGCCATGGCGGATTTTTTAGGTTACTTTTAATATTAACCTTGACAAATCGTGCATTTATTGGGTCAAAAACTTCAGAAAAAGTCCCTAACTCCGCAACTTTTGGTTCATTTGTTGTCTCATAAGTTGCAGTTTTTTGCCGCTGAAAATTCACCCCATCTATTGAAGTTGCTATTTCCATTCCTCTAGGAAAAAAGATATAGGAATTGGTGTCTTCTAATGCGCTCACGGTCACTCGTCCAACCTCAATTGGTTCTCCAAAGTCTAAAACGGCCGTAAAATTTTCGCCCTGATAGCCCAGCCAATTACCTTCCGCAAAAGTAGTTGTTCCTTTTTTTAAATCATATAAAGAAGCTGCACCATCTGCTGAGTAACTTGGATTTGGTGGCTTAGATAGTCGAACCATTTTTGGCTTATAATCAATTTTTGTAAACACTTTTTGGAGGGTATCACTATTTTCCCAACCGTCTTTTGCGGCAAAAACATGGAGTTCCGTGGTATTAGTTACAATCAGCGGTTCGGCGTAATTCATAGATTGACTATCTGGCGTTGAACCATCCAAAGTCAGGTATAATTGAATTCCAGAAAACCCATGTTGTAATTCAATTTTTAGGCTGTCCTTAAATATCTCTGAGGCAGCGATTACCGTTGGTGGTTTCAACTTCGAACTACCAGAAATCGTTGTTTCAGTTCCTAAATTAATGTCTAATTTGGGTAAGCTATTTTGTAAATTTGTGACTCCTTTTTCACTAACCTGCGTTTGCCATAAAAACAATTTTTTTAGCCGTTTTAAATCTTCTAAAAAGACCAAACCTGCATCGTCAATTCGGGTATCGTATAAGTTTAAATATTCTAAGTAATCATGTTTTTCTAAATATTTTAAACCTGTACTTGTGAGCTTCGTTTTTTGTAAAAAAAGCTGCTGCAAGTGAGGCAAATCTGCCAATATTTTGCATAAATCATCGTCTAAATTGGAATTGCTTAAATCTAGAATAGCGACTTGTTCCTGTACTTTCTTCAATAAGTTTAAATCGGAAGCAGTCAAGTTTTTGCCCTGCCATTTTATTGCCAAAAACGGACTTTCTAGTGCCAACGGATGAACGGAAAATTGAGCATTTTCTAATTTTTGCAGGTGTTTTGTTGCTGATTTTTCAACTTTTAAAGCAAAAATACCCTTGTCTTTTGTTGTTGCATATTTATCTAAAATGACCTGAATATCTTCTGGAACTTCGCTGTCCTCAACCGTTTTATCAAAATTAGCACCTTCGGAAACCCACCATTCTAAAAGCGAAACTTCGTCTTTAGTCAATTGGATTTTCCCCTTCGGCGGCATGTGTTCTTTATCGTCTAATGGTAAATGCGCTCTTTGTAAAAAAAGGCTTTTTGCGACATTTCCAGCGACCATAAAATCACCTGATTCACCACCTGCTAAAATACCCGTTTGAGTCGTCATTAACAGACCACCTTTTATCTTGTTTTCGTTATGGCAGCGGACACATTTTTGTTTAAAGATGGGGTTAACTATATCCAAAAAAACGTTGGCTTGCGCTAAATCAATAATTTCTTTCGTGTCTGTTTTTTCTGTAAAAGGCGCAGTCAGAAAATCGCTACCATGCGTCAATGAACCGCCAAAATGTCCGGCTGAAAAAAGCAAGAATATAGTTAATGTAAAAGCAGGGAAGTAAAATTTACTAATTCGTTGAGAATGCTCTTTTTTATCATAAAAAATCTTTACCAAAATGGCAAAAATTACTGTGAGAACTCCTAGCCATTGATGCCAAAACAACAAATTTTCCTCGTAACCGCCCTCTCTCGACAACCAATAGCCCGAAGCCGCTGCTACAATCGCACTCAACATGCCTAAATTGAGCGCAAAACCCACTGCTGGCTGTAAATTTGTCCATCGTTTCTGCCGACTCGCTAATTCCATCAACCACGCCAATAGCAAAAAACCAATCGGTAAATGCAGTAATATTGGATGCAAACGACCAAAAAATTCCATAAATCTAATTTTAGACAGCTTCTAAGGAATAA
>CAYUNA010000832.1:0-2386 GCA_964445895.1 uncultured Saprospiraceae bacterium
TGTCGAATTAGTTCTCTTTCTCTAATAACAAAAATTCCTTTGTTATTAAAAAATCCAACGGCGGCACACGGAACGGCACATTTTTCAAGCCCGGTACTTTATTCAAAATACAGTGACTTTTTCGATAAATTGGCTTCAAACCGCTGCCATTTATCGCGCCCATCAATTTTTCGTGCGTCAAGTGGTTCAGTCCTTTGTAGGCTTCTACCAAATCACTTTCTTCATCGCCAACCAAGACCATGTTGTTTTTTTCAATCATTTTCATCAATTTACCTTGCGGCAAATATTGACACCAAGGAATACCAACAGCATGCGTAACGTGCGATGCATATGGGCTTTTCCAAGGTGGATAAGTCACAAAAATGCGTCCGCCTTCTGCCAAGCTCGCGCCCAATTGTCGAATGATTTGCTTCAAAATGTCTAACGGAATGTGTTCAGCTACGTCATTCAAAAAGACATAGTCAAATTTTTCCGTCAACGGATTGTCCAACACATTACGCACTTCAAATCGAGCGTTTTTTGCGTTGTGTTTTTCCTTCATTTTTCGAGCAATCGAAACGTGGTGGTTGTCGATGTCCAAACCCAGTACATCGCATTCCCAATTGGTAGCGTACCAAAGCGTCATCCCCCCCATTCCACAGCCGAAATCGAGTATTTTTTTGCCCGTTAGATCAAATTTTTCTCTGATTAACTTCTTGTCCACTGCAAGGTGGTTGGCATTTTCATCCAGAAAGTTCTCCTCCGCATATCGGAGTCCTTCTTCAAGTTGTTCTGTAGTCATACTAAAAAGTGTATTGGTGTATTCGTATAATTTATGGGGGATTTTTTATTTATGAGGAATGACGAATTATAAATGCTGAATGCCTTTCGAAGTTAGCTTTCAAAAATTTATCATTCATCCCTTTTTCAAATATTTCATTGCCATTCTCCAGCCTTCTCCATAAAAGAAAAAGACGTTTTTTGCGCAATTGATGAAATTAACTTCAAATTCTCGTTTTAATATAACTTGCATCATAATTAGAACGGTGAAATAAGTCATTAATGTTCCATAAGCCGCACCATAAGTTCCATATTTTATAATAAAAACATAGTTAAAAATGACATTTAAAATCAAACTCAGAATGGTGAATCTGAAATTAATTTTCGGGTTTCTTGCTGCATCCATTACCGTTCCAAACTGAACCGTAAACGGCATAAATAATCCGTATAAAATGGTCAATCTCAATAAATTAGCAGCACTTAAGTATTCTTCGGTTGCAATAAAAAGAATGATATATTCTGCAAAACATTCTACAAAAAGAATAGCTGGAATCATCACACATAATATCGCTCCAACTGCTTTTTCATATAGATTTTTCATAGCGGCATTTCCATCACTTGCCTGTTTTGCACTTTGAGGAAACAGCACGTTTGCCATCGCCAAAGTTGGTACGTCAGTCATGTTGGTTACCCGAATTGCGGTCTCATAAATACCCGCTGAAGTTGTAGAAATCAAGCCTCCAAGCATCAACTTATCCGTACCTTTATAGAGCATCGCGCTCATATTGGTTCCGAAAACATATTTGCCATAATGGAACAACTTTTTGACCCATTCCCAACTCACTTTAGTACTAAACTGCAAATATTTCTTTGTAAAAAGATAACTCACCAACGATGCTAATCCCGACCCAATTCCCTGACAAATAGCTAAATCAACCAAGGACATTTGCCACTTATCTAAGACAAAATACATCACTACAATATATCCAAACAATAGACCGACTTTGGTAATCGTTGCAAAAAATACGCCTTTGAATTGCAAATTTGCTTGTTGGGTAAAATTGCATTGAAAAAAAGGAATCAACAAAAAGGTCGTGATGCAGTATATTTTCAAAATTTTGGTCAATGTCGTTGCATTAGACTCCCAATTAAAATACTCAATAACGCCTTCAATAGATTCTGCTAACCCGAATAAAAATAATGCAATAAAGCATGTCAGAATTAAATTCAGAACCCACGATGCCGTGATAATTTTTGGATATTCTTCTTTGGTACAATTTGATAAAAATTTAATCAAACCGTTGGACAATAAGCCAATTCGACCGACTTCAAAAATGGACGTAATGGTCAAAAATATCACCCACGTTCCCCACGCTTCTTTCGGTAAGTGATATTTCAATAAGAGCATCATCGCACCCAAACTCATTAGCATTGCGCCCAAGCGTTCACCAATTGTAAAGAATCCAGAACGAAACCAGTAAGAACTTTTTAGTTTATCTAACATGCCAAATAGTGTATTGGTCTATTAGTATAAGCGTGTATTGGTGGGTTCAGATTTTCAACGGTTTGTACGAAATTTTTCCGTAGCCCTACCAATACACCCATACACAAATATACTAATATACTC
>CAYUNA010000833.1:0-2384 GCA_964445895.1 uncultured Saprospiraceae bacterium
TACCCTCGAAAAATGGCTTTAGCCATTTTTATTAAAATTTTCCTAATTCAAAACACTTTACCTAATTTTAATCTATCTTGTGGCGAAATTTAATAAAATAAAAACTATAAAAAAACTGTTATGCGAATGTTGAAAAAAAGCCTCTTGACTGTTTTACTAACGGCGTTTATGCAAATTGGTTTTGCAGGTGAAGGGATGTGGATTCCATTACTTTTACAAGCATTGAATGAAAGTGAAATGCAAGCCTTGGGTATGAAAATGACCGCAGAAGATATATATAGTGTCAATCAAGGAAGTCTCAAAGACGCGATTGTACATTTTGGTGGATTTTGTACAGGCGAAGTGATTTCTGACCAAGGATTGGTACTGACGAATCATCACTGTGGCTATGGACAAATTCAATCGCATTCTTCTTTAGAAAACAACTATTTAGAAGACGGTTTTTGGGCAATGAATAAAGGGGAGGAATTGCCCAACCCAGGTCTATTTGTTACATTTATTGACCGTATCGAAGATGTTTCTGAATCTGCTTTGCGAGGAGTCACAGAGGATATGTCTGAAAAAGACCGTCAGTCGATGATTGATCAAAACTTAGATGCCATCAAAAAAAGTTTTGTCAAAAAGGATTACGAAGACCTTGTGATTCGACCATTTTTCAAAGGGAATCAATACTTTTTATTTGTAACGTTGACTTATAATGATGTTCGTTTGGTTGGCGCACCACCGTCTTCAATTGGAAAATTCGGAGCGGATACTGACAACTGGGTTTGGCCACGACACACAGGCGATTTTTCAATGTTTCGTATCTATGCAGGGAAAGACAATATGCCAGCAGATTATTCGCCAGACAATGTTCCGATGAAGCCCAAACACTCTTTGCCGGTATCTTTAGACGGTGTTTATGAAGGCGATTTTACCTTAGTTTTTGGCTTTCCAGGTCGTACAGATTCTTATTTGCCGTCTCCTGCTATGTCGATGGAAGTGGACGTATTAAATCCTGCAAAAATTGCGATTAGAGACAAAACATTGGCTATTTATAATCGAGAAATGCGCGCTGATCCGGCAGTGAAAATTCAATATGCTTCTAAGCAATCTGGCTTGTCTAACGCCTGGAAAAAATGGCAAGGTATTGAACTTGGTATCAAGCGTAGTAAAGGGCTGGAAAAGAAGCAGAAATTTGAAAATAAGTTCCTGAAGTCGGTAATGAAAAATTCAAAATGGGCGGATAAATACGGCAATATTTTAGGAGAATTTAAGGAAATATATGCCGCGATAGAACCTTATGCTTTATCTAGAGATTACTATAACGAAATCACTGGACGAAATGTCGAGTTGCTACGGGTGACCCGAAACTATCTGAGATTGGCAAGTCGATTTGAGGAGAATGGCGAGGCTGGTTATAATGAATTTGCTGCAAGACTGAAGCCATACATGCAAAATTTTTATAAAGACTATCGACCCAATATTGACCAGGAGGTTTTTGGTGTGTTGAGTGAAAAGTACGTGAAGGATATGGAGTTGACCTACGTTCCGGAGGTATTGACTAATTTGGTTTCAAAGTCAGGGGGCGATTTTGAAAAAATGGCAGCAGCGCTTTATCAGAAGTCATTTTTGACAGATGAAAAAGCAGCGATGGCCATGTTTGATAAACCTGCGAAAGAAGCAATGGAGATGCTGAGAAATGACCCTGTTTTTCAATTAATGAAAAATTGGAAAAATGTTTATGATAATAAAATTGCGATTAAATACAACGAAAATAATGACCGAATCAATACTTTACAACGTACTTATATGGTCGCACTGATGGAAGTTTTTCCTAATAAAAATTTCTACCCAGATGCCAATAGTACCATGCGGGTAAGCTACGGAAATGTTGAACCTTACAAACCACGGGACGGCGTTCAATACAATATCAAAACCTATTTGGGGGGTATCATGGAAAAATATGTGCCTGGAGATTATGAATTTGATGTGCCTGAAAAATTGCGTCGATTGTACCGTGGACAAGATTATGGTCAGTATGGAGAAGGCTCAAAAATGCCCGTTTGTTTTATCGGTTCTAATCATACAACAGGTGGAAATTCGGGGAGTCCAGCGATTGATGCACATGGAAATTTGGTGGGACTTAACTTTGACCGAGTATGGGAAGGTACAATGAGTGACATCCACTACGATCGTAGTATCTGTAGAAATATTATGGTGGATGCTCGCTATATTTTGTTTATTGTAGATAAATATGCTGGGGCAAAACATTTGGTGGATGAAATGAAACTTGTTCATCCAAAAGCATTGAAAAGTGACCCAAAGAAGAAAAAAACTGACCCAAGAATGAAGGTTGCACCAAAGGAAAGTATTCGATATAGAAATCCTAATAATTAATAGAT
>CAYUNA010000834.1:0-2383 GCA_964445895.1 uncultured Saprospiraceae bacterium
CTACCAATAGTTTAGTCGCTATGCGCCTTTTAGTTTTTATGAGAAAGCCCTTTCTGTGGAAATACGGAGTCAGCTGTTTCTTAAAAAAGGGCTATCTTTGTTTTAAAGTCATAAATTTATCGACTTTCGTCGAAAAAAACATCACCATTCACTCATTTTTATCTTAACTATGTCAAAACGAAAAACAACGACTAAGAAAAAAAGCATTCAGGAAATTATTAAATTCATGCCTGCCAAGGAGCGCAAACGTATTGAAGCGGCAGATTTGAATCTTGATTTTTTGAATACAGAAATCGAACAAGCGCAACAAGCGATGAAATTAGACCGTTCATTTGGTCTGCCTTGGTTGGTTGCATACGTTTTTTGTCTGTGGAAGTTTCGCTATACCATGCCGACTTTAATGATTTTTGGCGTCGGATTTGTGTACTTTGCGTATGCGATTTATAGCAGAGGTTCGTATGGGTTAAACAGTCGTCGTGTCAAAGTGTTCGAGGAAATTAAAGCAGTACATTTTAAAGTAAAAGCATGAAAAATCCTTTTAAAAAATACGGGAACGAATATTCGGAAGGTAAATTATTTGATAAACTAAAAGGCTATGCGCAACAAGCCGGCATGAAAGTCGTCTATTCGGTAATGCTGCTTTTTTATGCGTATAAGCGAAAGGAAACACCGATGTGGGCAAGAAATGTTATCTTCGGTGTACTGGGGTATTTTATTGCGCCGATTGATGCACTTCCCGATTTAACGCCACTTATTGGCTATACGGACGATATTGGTGTGCTTAGTTTTGGTTTGGTAACCATTGCCTGCTATATCAATGATGACGTTCGCATCAAAGCCCGAAAAAAAGTAAAAAAATGGTTCGGTGAATCTTTTGATTTAGCGGAACTTAAGGAAATTGATGATAAAATTCTTTGATTAATTCGATTGGCTGGATTATTTCGATTGACTCGATTGTCACTCTAATCGAGTCAATCGAAATAATCCAGCCAATCGAGTCAATTCTCAAATATTACGACGTTTTACTTCGGTCATAATCAACTCCAACTCTCGACTCATATCTCCGGTCACTGAAGAGTTTTCTTGCGCTCGGCGCACCAAATACGGCAGCACATCGCCTACCGGACCATACACCAAATACTTTGCAGCATTATAACCTGATGCCGATAAATTGAAGGTCAGATGGTCACTCATGCCCAACAATTGACAGAAGTTTAAGTGCTTATGATTGCGAGGCAACCCTTTTTTAGCAATCAAATTAGCTTGCAAAATTACACTTTGTTTATTGTGAGAAGCATTGCAAGAAGCGATTTGCTCATAGTTTTCAATACAAAACCGAACGGCAGTATTGAAGGCATCGTCCGTTGCTGCTTTATTGGATTGGATAGGAGAGGGGTAGCCCATTTCTTTGGCGCGCGCCCGTTCTTTATCCATGTAAGCACCTCGTACGAGTTTTGCGCCAAGCATGTACCCTTCGCGCTGTGATTTGGCGAAGGAATCCATCAAAAATTGCAGGCGGTCGTGGCGGTACATCTGAAATGTATTATAAACAACGACTTCCTTTTTATTGTGTCGCGCCATCATCAAATCTGCGAAATGGTCAATTGCATCTTGCACCCAAGACTCTTCTGCGTCGAAGAAAACCGCTACACCTTTGTTGGCAGCAACATGGCAAATATTCTCGACTCGCTTGAGTACATTGGTATATTCGCTACGTTCTTCGGTGGTTAACTCTTCGTGGCGGGTCATTTTTTCGAGCAATTCGTTGCGCGCCAAGCCCGATATTTTAGAAACGACAACAGGTACACAATCATTAGCTGCTGCAAAATCAATGGCACGAATCGTCTCATTCATGGTTTTATTAAAATCAACTTCCGTAGACTTTGCCTCTGCACCATAATCCAAAACAGATAGCACATTGTGTTGGTACAACTGCGTAATTGTCGGCTGTGATTTTAATAATGTCGTACCGCCACAGAACTGCTTGAAAATAGTTTTTTTGACAATAGTTCTTGCAAATGGCAAACGCAATTTGACTGCCAACAATCCTAAACTCGAACCAATACTGACCAACCAGCTTTTGTTCATCATTTTGAACAACCAAGCCATATTTTTGAGTTCATCATCAGACTTTTGCGCAAAAGCAATTTTCGTATTAGAAAAATCTAATTTTTGAAATTCCGTTCCTTCCGTCGCTGCATTGATAATGCGCTCCAATTTTTTAAAATCCTGTACCGGTTTTCCCAAATCTTTCATAATTAGTTGTTTAGTTCAGTTAGTGCATTGTTCATTTTACCATTTATAAAGTCTAATAAAAACGCTTAGTTCTACTTTGGCACTTTAACGCCAAAATATCGCAAGTCTTGAATTTTTGGTTCTTTTT
>CAYUNA010000835.1:0-2383 GCA_964445895.1 uncultured Saprospiraceae bacterium
TAGTTAGGTTTCAGACCTTGTCTATTTCAACAACAAGTCAAATCAAAAACATCAACCATGTCTAACCTAAAATCAGTCTGCATTTTCTGTGGTTCTTCTAAGGGGTTCTCGCCAAAATACGAAGCTGTTTCCAAACAATTGGGAAAACAACTCGCAGCGCAAAATATCGAAATCATCTATGGTGCAGGCAACGTCGGCTTAATGGGCGTAGTTGCAGATGCCGCCCTCGCCGCTGGTGGAAAAGTAGTTGGCATCATCCCGGATTTTTTGAAAAAATGGGAAGTTTATCACGAAAATCTTACGGAACTGATTGTGACCGAAACCATGCACCAACGCAAATGGATTATGGACGAGCGGTCAGATTCCGTAATCGTCTTACCTGGCGGATTTGGTACTTTGGATGAATTATTTGAAATTTTAACCTGGGGACAACTACAACTGCACGAAAAGCCCATCGGTATTTTGAACATTGATGGGTTCTATGACCCGCTGTTAGCACACATTAATAATATGGTAAAAGAGGGTTTTGTCAAAGAAATCAATTTGGATTTATTTGTTGTCGCCAACTCAATTGATGCACTTTTGGACAAAATGAACAGCACCAAATCGACTAAAACGGGCAAATGGCAGTGATTTTCTACCTTTTTTTACTGATTTATAACATTTCGTTATTGGTTTTCACCAAATTTTAATAAAGAAAGGCTTACTTTTGCACTCTATTTGAAAATAAAAAAGCTTTTTGGTACACTGTTAAAGAATAAACACAAACTATTTACCAGATTGCTACAAAATTTTAATAATTATGACTGTTGACACAAAATTGCAGTACAAAGTAAAAGACATCAATCTTGCGGATTGGGGTCGTAAAGAAATCGAATTGGCGGAGGCAGAAATGCCAGGCTTGATGGCCATTCGAGAAGAATTCGGCGATAGCAAACCTTTGGCAGGTGCGCGTGTTGCTGGTTGTTTGCACATGACGATCCAAACAGCGGTTTTGATTGAAACCTTGGTTGAATTGGGTGCTGAAGTTACTTGGTCTTCTTGTAACATTTTCTCTACACAAGACCACGCAGCAGCGGCAATCGCAGCAGCTGGTGTACCAGTTTATGCTTGGAAAGGTATGAACGAAGAGGAATTTGACTGGTGTATTGAGCAAACTTTGACTGCTTTTGAAGGCGGTAAAGCATTGAACATGATTTTGGATGATGGTGGAGATTTGACCAACATGGTTTTAGACCGATACCCAGAAATGGTGAAAGACATCAAAGGGTTGAGTGAAGAAACAACAACTGGTGTTCACCGTTTGTATGAGCGTATGCGTGCAGGTACATTGCCTATGCCAGCTATCAACATTAATGATAGTGTAACAAAATCTAAATTTGACAACAAATACGGTTGTAAAGAAAGTTTGGTGGATTCTATCCGTCGAGCAACTGATATTATGTTGGCAGGTAAAGTAGCCGTAGTTGCTGGATATGGTGATGTAGGAAAAGGTTCTGCAGCTTCTTTGCGTGGTGCTGGTTGTCGAGTAATTGTTACTGAGATTGACCCGATTTGTGCATTGCAAGCAGCAATGGACGGTTTTCAGGTTTTGAAAATGGAAAATGCTGTACCTAAAGCGAATATCATCTGTACCGCTACTGGTAACAAAGATATTTTGGCAGAACGTCATTTCCGATTGATGAAAGACAAAACAATTGTTTGTAATATCGGTCACTTTGACAACGAAATCGACATGGCTTGGTTGAACAAAGAATACGGTTCTACTAAGGATGAAATCAAACCACAAGTTGACAAATATACAGTTGATGGCAACGATGTAATCATCTTGGCAGAAGGTCGTTTGGTAAACTTGGGTTGTGGTACAGGTCACCCTTCTTTCGTAATGTCTAACTCTTTTACCAATCAAGTTTTGGCTCAATTGGAATTGTGGGAAAATAGCGACAAATACGAAAACAAAGTATACATGTTGCCAAAGCACTTGGACGAGAAAGTTGCTCGTTTGCACTTGGCGAAAATCGGTGTTGAATTGGAAGAATTGAGCAAAGACCAAGCGGAATATATTGGTGTTACTCAAGAAGGTCCATTCAAACCTGAATACTACCGCTACTAATACATATATAACGTTTTACCATTTGTTATAATTATCTTAACAATAGGTACTACGACTAAATAAGGTACAAGTTTTGCTAAGAAAGTTGGTTATACACAACATCGAATATGAGTTGCGTTTAATCAACTTTCTTTCTTTCAGGTATAAAAGATTATTGCAATTATAGATTTTCTTACCCTCCTTATATAAGCGCATGTTTAAATTCTCCCCTCCTGCTAAGTGAAATGAATTCAATAACTTGAACCATTATGCTTGTTCTTTTTCCTTCTA
>CAYUNA010000836.1:0-2380 GCA_964445895.1 uncultured Saprospiraceae bacterium
GAAGATAGCTAAGGAACAAAACCAAATTCTAAAGTGCCAAAGTAGAACTAAGGAATGAGCAATTAATTAAATGAACAGTTAAGCGAAGTATTTTTTAAGTTTCTTAGACGGAAAAGGACGAGTTCAACTGTTTAGTTAATTATTTGTTCATTCTTAAGACGCAATTTAGCACCAAAGTTACGGATTTTTAAAAGGAAAGGCAAAGTTGTTAAACAAAGTTAAAAATTTCATAAAAACACATATATGATAGAATTAAACTCGTTAGATGCTTAATTTTGGAATGCTAATAGCAATTAAAAAGATATTGGCAAGGTAAAAACGCTAATGTCAAAAAATTATATTTAATAAACTAATAAAAATTTAAGTCGCATGAAACAATTCTTTGTATTGTTTGCCCTTGTTGGATTCTTCGCATTTGGTGCGAATGCACAAACTTGCACAAAATCAAAAGCAAGTTGTTCAAAATCAAAAGCTAAAACAACTGCTGTTCAAAGTACAAATGCTGCTGCTGACAAAGCAGCAATGTTGGACGATAGTATTGAGAAAAAAGTATGCTCAAAATCGGGTACAGTTTCTTACGTTAAAAATAGTACTTGTGCTACTTCTGGAAAAACTACTGCTACAGCGGTTGAGTACTGCTCAAAGTCTGGAAAATTTGTAAATGTTTCTCCTTCTGCTAAAAAAGATTGTTCAAAATCTTGCACTAAAGGAAAAGCACAAAAAACAAGCGCAAAAGCAACACAGACTTCTACCAAAGGTAAATCTTGTTGTGCTTCTAAAAAAGCTGCTTCTTGTACTTCTGCTCAAAAAGCTTCTTGTGCAAAAACTTGTACAAAAGCTGAAAAAGCAGCTTGCAATGCTCAAAAAGCACAAACTGAAGTTGTACCTTCTGCTGCTAAAGCTACTATGATTAGCAATAAAGGCAACTAATCATTGATTTATCGCTTATTCGATAAAGACAATTTCAAATAAAAAAATCGGTATTGGGACTTCCTAATACCGATTTTTTTGTGCGTAAATCTAAGCGTTGCATTCAATCCCCCGCTTAAATTGGACATATCTTGGCAAGTTAATTGGACATTTAAAATACGATAGTCCCTATTTTCGCCGTTTAATTGTAGATTTGCGTTTTTTAAAAAAAACATTGAATCCTTACTTACACTTAAGTGCCGCGTAGTAATACAGTGTAACAAAAGTTTCTTTGCATTTAAAACAAGAGGAATTTGAGGATGAAAAATGATTTTTACAAACTCATTTCTGCCCCTTAAAATCCCACCGTCCCACGCCGTAAGGTGTGAGGAGTGAGTTTTTTGAAGTTCGAAAAGCTGACGACTTTCGCGCTTCTTAAATAAAACAATCTATTTACATAGTTCTCAAAAACATAGTTAAAGTGAAAAGATATATTGCATTACTCATTTTTTGTAGTTTGACGTTGTTTGTAAATGCACAACGCGGTTTTGAAGCAGGTGGTTGGTTGGGTGTTTCCAATTATTTTGGAGACTTGAATACCAATTTTAGATTAGATAAAGTTGGCCCCGCAGGTGGTCTTGGTTTACGTTACAATTTTAATAATCGAGTGTCCCTGCGCTTAGGTGGAAATGTTGGTGTTGTGGAAGCAGATGATGCAGATTCAAATAATTTATTTGAACGAACCCGAAATTTAAGTTTTAAATCAAGAGTAGCTGATGCGAGTTTGTTGCTGGAATTTAATTTCCTGCCCTATGACCATGGAAGTCGTGACCATTTTTGGACTCCTTATTTATTTGCAGGCTTTGGTGCTACCAAATTTGACCCAATGGCAAAAATCGACGGCGAATGGGTAGAACTCCGACCGCTAGCGACCGAAGGACAATTCAAAGGCGAAGAGTACTCATTGGTTGCAGGACACTGGGCTTATGGCGGTGGTTTCAAAATTGACTTGAGCTTTGAGTGGAGTTTAAATATCGAAATCAGCGCACGTCGTATGGGGACTGATTATTTGGATGATGTCAGTACAGTTTATCCAGATTTGGAAGATTTGGAACAAGCCCATGGGAGTATTGCAGTTGCCTTGTCTGACCGTTCGGTTGAATTATTGGGGTCTGATTTATTTGAAAGCAATGGAATTACCAGTCCCATAGGAGAAGAAGGACGGCAACGTGGAAATTCTCGAAACAAAGACACCTATATATATGTAGGCGTGGGGCTGATGTATTATTTTGGAGATTTGCGATGTCCGTATGAACAGTAAAGTTTATAGTCTAATCTGTTCATGTAGCATTTTGAGCCGAAAATGTTTACGGAAGAAAATAATTTACGCGCGGCTCAAGGGTTCTCAAAAGGGAAAAACTGGATTTTTTAGAAAATCCAGTTTTTCCCTTTTGAGAACCCCTAAGTGCAT
>CAYUNA010000837.1:0-2380 GCA_964445895.1 uncultured Saprospiraceae bacterium
CATAATGGATAGATTATTTTTTACAAACTCCCGAACATTCATACAATAAAGACCGAATAAATCATTTAGAAACATTTACGTTCTGAATCAAAATTTATGAAAAAAAACCTTCTAATCATCTTATTACTGAGCTGTTTTACGGCAACCAATGCTCAAGACTACATTCAATTACAAAACCCCTCTTTTGAGGATGCACCGGGTGCAGGTCAGACGCCGATGGGTTGGCAGGACTGCGGAACGGGCGGTTACAGTCCTCCTGATATTCATGCTTCGGTCAATCAGACTATTTTTGGTGTCAGTCATCCTGCTTATCATGGCAATACTTATATCGGTATGGTTGTGCGTGAGAATGACACCTGGGAAGGTCTCGGACAAAAATTATCCGTGCCGATGCAAGGTGGAGAGTGCTATGTATTCAATATGTTTTTGGCAACTTCAGGGGATTACCAAAGTCCGACGCGCTTATCACAAGAGCTTACTTTTTTTAAAAATCCAGCGATAATTGCCATTTGGGGAGGATATGATTATTGTGACAGGACGGAATTACTGGCGCAATCTCCACCAATTAAAAATTTTGATTGGCAGGATTATCAATTCTTTTTTCAGCCTACCAAAACCTATACTCATATCATTATCGAAGCTTATTTTGGAGGGAATGAAGGCGTGGCATATAATGGAAACGTGCTGCTTGATTTGGCTTCCCCGCTGACGGTTGCCAATTGTGAAACTGGTGAAGAAAACATCAAAGCGATTGATACAGAAATAGTTATTGAACCTAAAGTAAAGCCTAAAGAACAGCGATTACAGACGATTTTGCAATTGGAGGAAATGATAAAAACGAATCTGTCGAAACTGGTCTTTGGTTTAAATGAGGTAGGATTAAAAAAAGAGACAGCAGATATTTTAGTAAAAATAGGAAAATCCAAACTTGATTTTTCGCGGTATCGGTTAGAAATTTCCATGAAAAACAATCCAGCGGAAATGACCAAGTTACGCATTCAAAACATCAAGGATATTTTATTGAAAAATGAATTACCTTCCACGAGTTTTCGGGTTTATCCAGAGCGTATTTCAGATAATGAAAAGACTTGGGTAGGCGAGAACGCAGATTTGAAAATAGGTTTACGCGATCGTTTGAAGAGATAAAGTCCCGCAAATTTCCCAATGCTGCAACATTCTGTTAAATTTGCGTTTTGAAGGAAAAATTGTATTAAAGTATTTGCGGGTTCTTCCCGTTCTTCAAGAGTATTTTTTAAACATGCTCTAATCAAACTATCAACACTACTTAATACACGAATACTTCAACACTTTAAAATATACTAATGAAGGAAAAACTAAGCCTTGTAGGCACAAAACTAAAAACTTGGGGAAAAGAATTTTGGTATTTTATTTCCAGCTTGTTGTTTGTCAAGAATTTTGGCGGAATGTTAGGGGCATTGGTGCTATTTTTAGGAATAACGATATTATTTTTAAAATGCTACACCAATCACGGCGATGCCATAGAGTTGGATAATTTTGTGGACATGACTTACCAGGAAGCGATGGAAGTTGCGGATAATAAAGATTTAGATTTGGTTATTTTGGATTCTATATTTGACCCAAAACGTGAACCAGGAATGGTCATCAGCCAAACGCCAAAATCAGCATCATTGGTTAAAGAAGGGCGTACCATTTATTTGACAGTCACCAAGTTTATTGCAGATGAATTTCCATTGCCGCCATTTTCAGAAAGTAGCTATGATTACAGCGTTTATGCTCGAAAATTAGCTAAAAAACAAGTGAAAACTGAAATTGTAGAACGCGTATTTGATGCCCGACAAGCGAATGAATCTATTGTGCACATCAAATATAAAGACCGAATAATTGAAGATAGCGACATCAAATCAGGGGTGAGTATTCCAAAAGGTAGCACCTTGCAATTTGTGGTAACTAAGAAGAATTCTTCCGTCGTACAAATCCCAAAATTAGTTTGTCAATCCTACGATGAAGCCAAGTTTTTAGCCATTAATTCCAGTCTGAAAATTGGCGAAGTAATTGTCGATAATACCGTAATCAATCGCGCGGATGCCTATGTTTGGAAACAAGAACCAGCGTATGCTTCGAAAAAAATGATTGATAAAGGGGCTGCAGTGAAGATTTATTTGACAGAGAATCAGCCGACTGGTTGTAATTGATTTTTTTTTCAGAGGCAATCATTTAGATTTTTTACTAAAAAATCTAAATGATTGCCTCTATAACTAGTAACCACGTGGTGCGGGCGGATAAAAATTAGATAATGAACCGTATATTAAGAGCATGTTTAAATTTTACTCTCCTGATAACCAGTGTTTTATGAACCTGACTTCAAATTAGCGCAGTCATGTATCTCGATATATTCCTT
>CAYUNA010000838.1:0-2377 GCA_964445895.1 uncultured Saprospiraceae bacterium
TATCGAAAAAATCTTGTCTAAAAATTTTACCGAATTAATTACTACGAGGCACTTAACTAGAAATCCCGCGGTGCGGACAGACAAAAATTAGATAACGAACTGTATTTTGAGTTCTCCTAATCATCATATGGTGATTTTGATTTTTTGCTGCGTCTTCAAAATTTACCGCATCCCACAAATCTCCTTCAACGACCGCCAGCAGTGAACCGTTCGGGCTTTAGCAGTTTCTAATTCTTCCTCGGCTTTTATTTTTTTTGATAAAATGGTTGTGTATTCTGTAGCAGGCAAATTGCCAGCTTTGAAAAAAGGTTCAGCAACTTCTAAAGACAGCCGCATCGCTTCCAGATTGGTGGCTTTAATGTCAATCATTGTTAGACAATACACCAAATCATCATATCGTCGAATGACTTCCTCCCGCAACTGCAATTCCATCGGTTGTCGTTCCAATAATGCTTTTTCTAATTCCAGTTGTGCTAATTGACGCTTTTCTTTTCCCTTCGCAACATCACCAGCAGTAAATCGAATATGGATGCCTCCATTGTAGCCGACATTTCGATTAAAAGAGGTCAAATCAGAAGGATTTTCACCATCCGTCCAGGTATTGTAAATCGTACCTGAACCAAATAAAGCCGAACCACCAACCGCTATTTTATCCATCCAATCCTTCTTCTTGATTTGTTGTTGTTTTGCTTTGATTTCAATCCATTTATCTTGTACTTTTAAAGTTGGTGAAAATTTTAGCGCAGAGGCAATCACCGTATCCAAAGGCGGCAGTGTCGGCATGTCTAATGATATACCTTCATCGTCAAAATCATTCATAGCCATTTGCCCTGATAGTGTATTTAAATGAAATCCAAAAAAAGCTAAGGGAATTAGGACATACTTGATTTTTAATACAGGAAAAAAGCGTTTTACATGGACCAATTGATTCCACTGTATTTTGATTTTTTGAAAAATATCATTGGTCATAAATGGTTTTTCTAATAACAGAAAAAAGCAAGCAGATAGCCCTAAAATAATCGGTAATCCAATGACTGTCTGTATCAATAAATTTACCCAAAACACATCGGTTACTGCCCATTGTCCTGTTAGTTGCATTTGTAATTCCATGAGTGGTAAGTGGATTAAATAAATGGTATAACACATGCCCCCAATTGCCGAAATCCACGAATTTTTCAATAAAAATGGAAATGCTTTACCTTTAAAGGCAGCGACAAATAACGTAAATAAGGCAATGGCGAAAACGATGCTTTTACCGTATTCTGCCGTCCAGGTGTACATCAGGGTCACAAAGGAAACTAAAGCTACCGCGTCCCAAATCCAATTTTTAGTCACTGATTTTCGCCAATCTAACAAGTAGAAATCAGCCAATAACATGCCGACTAAAAAATGTTGAAATTGTCCTAAAAGTGTTGCTTTGTATGGAAAAATCATCCACCCAAAATGGTGCTGTATCGTTATAAAACCAATAATAAAACCCATCATCAGACCCCGCCGCACCGTACTGCTTTTGATAGCATAAAATAAAGAGACTAACAATGGTGCGATTAAGTAAAACTGAATTTCTATCTCCAGCGACCATGCGACTGGGTTGATGATGGAATATTCACCATAAATTAAATTGTGCGAGTAGAAAATGCTACTCAAAAAATGGGGCAATAATTCTCCAAATCCGTAAGTTCCTTGCACTAATAAAATGATAGAGAAAAAACTCATCCAGATAATGAAAGGTGGTTCGAGTCTTGTCACTCGTTTCCACATATAATCTTTGTAGGCTATTTTGGGTTTGTTTTCCAAAAAGTGTTTGGCGAAGGGTAAAGTCAAAATAAATCCACTAATGGCAAAGAAAATAAACACACCAATCGTGCCTCGACTTACTGCAAATGCCAATGAATCCTGCTCAATTGGCGTAGCAAAAGAGCCAGAAAAATTGCGAATCATTCGTTCGCTTAGGTGCTGAATTAATACGGGAAAGATGGCTAAAAAACGTAGTCCGTCAATCTCCGCGAGATATTGTTTTTTGCCCGTATTTCGACGTAATTTTTGTGGGAGGGCTTGGATGAAGGTCATTAAATGCTGTACCATTTTTTGCTTGATTTTTTTTAATTTAATTTGATACTGCAAAAGTAGGTGGAAGACCAAGGGTTAAATATGCTTTTTCGTTTTTTGGTTGGTTTTGCGCTGAGTTTGGTTTTCAGTAGATGGTGACTTAAGTGCCGCGAGTAATTAATTACTCGACCCGACAAAAAAATAACCATAGAAGGATTAAGAAAACTCAAGATACCGTTCCTTATCTAATTTTTGTCCGTCCGCACCACGGGTTTTCTAGTTATAGAGGCAATCATTTTGATTTTTTGCTAAAAAATCAAAATGATTG
>CAYUNA010000839.1:0-2362 GCA_964445895.1 uncultured Saprospiraceae bacterium
TGTTATTTATGTTAAATTACATAAAGTCCACATCCACATAATAAGGGTATTTCATCAATAGTTCAATCGCCTTTTTAGCATCAAATCCTTTATGGACAATTCGATGTAACATCTGCGTAATTGGGACATGCAAATTAAAATGATCAGCAAGGTGTTTTGCTATGTTTAAAGCACGGACACCTTCCGCTAACTCGGGCATTGTTTTTTTGATTTCTTCGACTGACTCTCCACGACCAAGGCGACAACCGAAGGTAAAGTTTCGGCTATTTTCACTTGTCGCAGTACAAACCAAATCACCAATGCCCGCCGTTCCAACAAATGCTTTTGGACTCGCGCCCATTGCCTGACCATAATAAATCATCTCAATCAAACCTCGGTTTATCAGTAGTGATTGAATATTCTTACCTAAGCCCATGCCTGTCAGTGCGCCCGACCCAATAGCAATGATGTTTTTTAATGCCCCTGCTAACTCTGCACCAAGGATTTCTTTTGTACCAAATACTTGAAAATTATTGCTGTTCAATGCATCTTTTCCTGCAAGAATCACTTCATTAAATTTACTGGCAATGACCGTTGCGGTAGGTTGCCCTTCCATAATTTCGGTTGCCAAATTAGGTCCAGACAAACAGCCAACTCTTACAACCACACTTTCTTCCCGAATTACCTCACTCATGGTACTGACGTTGTTTCTCGTAATTTTTTGCGTTTCCAAATCAGCTTCTGTCAAGTTTTTTATATCAAAGCCTTTGGTGCCATGTATCAAAATATGGTATGGATGCAAAAATGGAGACAAATTCCGCATCATACTTCGAAAATTATTGGAGGGAACAATTGGAAAAATCAAAGTGCATTTTTTGGCTACCTCTTCCAAATTATTCGTCGCAATAATATTAGTAGGCAGCTCTCGTTCCAATCCCGTATTGTAATGATTTTCGTTAATTGAAGCGACTAAATCAGGGTTGCGAGAATACTGAATCACTTCTGTTTTCTGCGCCAACAACTCTGCTATCGCTGTTCCAAAACTTCCTGCCCCAATGACCCCAACGGGCTTTGTTTGCTGAATTTCCACCATTTCTTTATTAGATATTTGGATGTTAGATATTTAGAAATTCGGACGTCTAAATATTCAGTATTTTTGGCAAAATTAATTTAAAAATTTGAGCTATCCGTTTTCAGGCAACTGTTTTGGCAAATAAGCGTTTATTTTTTTGAAAAAACACAGATTAAGTGCCAAATAACCGTTTGTCTCTATTTAGTAACGATGAATTTCAAAAAATGACAAAAATACTTTTAATTTTATTGTTTTCCATTGCACCTCTGACGATTGTTTTCAACCAAGAAATCAGTCAACCGACGTGTGGCCCGGGTGGTTCAGAATATTCGCATGCTTCCGTTAATTTTCAAAGCTATGCAGAAGAAGCCGATGGATATTATCTTTTTGAACCACAGCAACCGCAGCCTGATTCAGCACACGTCATCGTTTTTTTTCACGGCTACGGCGCATATAATCCGATGGCCTATGGACAATGGATTGAGCATTTGGTGCGAAAAGGAAACATTGTGATTTTTCCACGTTATCAAAAAAGTATGTTGTCTCCTCTACCCTCCGACTATGCAGACAACTGCGCGATTGCGATTAAAGATGCTTTGCAAAAATTGTCGTCGGGTAATCATGTCCGACCCAAAAAGAGCAACTTATCCTTTGTCGGACATTCCTTTGGTGGTGCGATTTTGGCAAATTTATCTGTTAATTATAAGACATTTGGTATTCCAAAACCGTCTGTGGCAATGCTCTGTTCACCAGGCACAGGCTTTGTGTCGATGGGTACGCTGGATTCTTATGAAGGTATGCCGGCTGATATAAAATTGCTGGTGACGGTAAGTGAACACGACAAGATTGTGGGTGATGAATTTGCTTTGCGTGTATTTAACGAAGCTAAAAATGTGAAGGACAGAAATCTAATTCGTCAATTTCGGGACACACACAATGATGAGTATATTTCAGCAGAACACAATGAAGTGTACTGCCTATTGATGGATTATGATTCGGGACACCGGTCGCCTTCTGCACGTCGTTCGATGCGAATTTCGCGGACTAACTACATTGATTATTATGGATATTGGAAATGGTTTGATGCACTGTTGGATTGTTCCAGAAATGGCAATTATTGCGAGTACGCGCTAGGGAATACGGCAGAACAACGGTCGTTGGGGTGTTGGGCTGATGGGACAGCGATTCGAGAGGTTGAAGTCTTGACGAAGTAGGATTTTTCCAATAAGATAAATCAATTAGAACATGAGTCATTCCGAATTTTTAATTCAATGAAATGTGGTGCAAAATCACTCCATTTCAATCTATTTT
>CAYUNA010000840.1:0-2360 GCA_964445895.1 uncultured Saprospiraceae bacterium
TTGGTAGAATACTTGGCGTGAACCGATTAACCGTGAAAAGTTTTGTGGAAAGTCGGAATTTGCAAACGTCAGCGATTTAGAAGGTATGATTTGATAGGGTAATAGAAAAGTGGGAGGTTTTATCCTTTTGTGCAGCAGTACCCAATTATGCTCGCATTTTTTAAATTTCTTAAATGAAAAAATTACTTCGCCATAACAGGTAGGTTATTTATTACCAACTCCCTTAATACAATGCTTGGCAAGCATTAAAACAAAAAGAAGTCTCCCCTCGAAAGGAAAGACTTCTTAAAAAATGTTATGAAAAAAATGGATTATAACAGATGGTTATTTCCAAAAAAAGCTGGCTTACAGTTTAAAGAATTTAACTGTTTCCGTACTTTCTCCAGATTCCATTCTTAAATAGTAAGCTCCTTTTTGCAGGTCACTAACTATCAATTGTTCTACTTTTTCCTGCGTTGCCGCTTCGCTAATTGTTTTAATCAAAATCGTTTTTCCTGTTACGTCAAAAACCGTAATTATGGCATCTGTCGTCGTTGGCGTTTGATATTTAACATTCAAAACATCAGATGCTGGATTTGGATAAACAGAAACTTGCAATTCCGTAACGGTATTGACTTCTTCGTTTATGGCTTCTTTGATAGCCTCCAATCTTGCACTTGAAGTAGTTTCGTTTAATGAATTGATTGCATTCGTTACAGAATGGCTTGCACCAATTACATTAATCGTATAATCTTCCACTTCTCCTTCGCTAAATACTTCACATGGGTCAGCATAGCCGCCATATTTCATGCTCACACGCATTCGGTAGCTACCATTGGCAGCATTATAAGGAACGCCGATACTTGTCCATCTTGTTCCATAACCTGCGGTTTGGTTTTCCAATTCGCCAGCATCGTCAAAGTCGCCATCGTTGTTCCAATCTACCCAAACACGCCAGTATTCTAAGTAAGAAGAACCTGAAAAACCAGGTTTCAACTGTAACCAAGGATATTCACCTGGGTATAAATCTACACTCAAATTGGTGTAATCACCATATCCACCGTTATCGCCAGAGTTATTATTGAAACCATACTGAATTCTTACTTTTTTAATCCACTCATAATCAGTCGATTCGCCGTAAGAGTCACAGTAATCGCCACCTCCACAACTGCTGTTGTAGGTTTTTTCAATCACATTAGATTCGCCCAAGTATTCAGTACAGCCCGCACGTCTTGCACATCGAATGTACCAAGTGGTCTGAGAAATTGCGCCTGGGTCATAAGTTGGAGAATTGCTACCAGTGATTTCTGTCCATCCTGCTGCTGGAGGAGGATTAGAAGTCGTTGTACTCATCAACCAAACATATTCCAATGCGCCACTTCCACCAGAGGCTGGTGATACGCTGGTCATTTCTGTTGGGTCGTTATCGTCAGGACACAAAGTTTCGTCTGCTTCAATCTCGCCACCATAAGTAACGTTATCACAAGCTGTAATATCAATGGTGTAATCTTCTACTTCTCCTTCTGAGAAAATTTCACATGGATGTGCGTAGCCTCCATATTTCATAGAAACTCTCATTCGAGTTGTCACAGAACCAACAGAGCTTGGAATAGAGAAATAGTCACTAAAAGCGTATTTAGAATTGCGTTGAAAAACCAATTCTCCTGCATCATCAAAATCGCCATCTGCATTGAAATCAATCCAAATACGCCAGTATTCGCGGTAGTTATTTCCTGCAAAACCCGGAGTCAATGTAATATCATTATACCCCGTTGAGCCTTGGAAAGTAATGTTGGTGAAATCAGCATAGCCACCATTGTCGCCACTTTGATTATCCATTCCATTAACTTCTACATTGTCAATCCACTCATAAGCAGTAGATTCTCCAGAAGATGGGCAGTAAGGGTCGCAATCGGTTTCTGTATTAACGGTAACGCTTCCAGTTGCTACACAACCTTCGTCGCTTGTTACGGTAACATCATAAGAACCACCCGTCAAATCTGTAATAGTTGCTGTATTTCCGCCATTACTCCAAGCGTAGGTATAAGCACCAGAGCCACCAGAAACAGATGCTGTTGCAGTACCGTCGTTTCCGTCACAACTTTCGTCTGTAGAAGAAGTGGTAACTGAAATTCCGTTACTTGCTGCAACTGTCGCAGAAGCATTTGCCACACAACCGTTCCCATCAACAACTGTCACATCGTAAGTGCCAGCTGCCAAATCGGTAATCGTTTGTGTTGTTCCGCCATTGCTCCAACTGTAAGAAATTGCGCCAGTAGCACCTGATACCGATGCACTTGCTGTGCCATTGTCCAAACCACAAGTCGTCGCTGTTGAGCTTGCAGTAGCTGAAATTCCATTGCTTCCTGCAACTGTCGCAG
>CAYUNA010000841.1:0-2359 GCA_964445895.1 uncultured Saprospiraceae bacterium
CAAAAACGCTTTTTATCCCTCAAGAACCCCACCCGCTTTGCCGCAGGCAAAGCGCAATGTTTTTTGAAGCTCGAAAATCTTACGATTTTCTCGCTTCTCATTATTCAAAGAAACTTACTTTCCACAGTATTAAATTCTATTTCACGGAATTTGTCAAAAAGCCAAAAAAATCTATTCACCGATTTCATTATAAAATCTTAAACTCTTCAAAATCAACTCCTTTGCCGCCGTCTGATTAATCACTGCCTTCCCAACTGGCTGAATCATTGTAAAATTAATTGCCTCATTTTCGTTCTTTTTATCCTTTGTCATCAAATGTAAAAAATCAGGAAAAGCCGTTTCATTAAGTGGATAAAATTCATAAATTCTGGAAATAAAAGCCACAATCTCGTCAACGGCAGTCATCGGCAATCCGACGACTTGATGCGACAACCAAGCCTCGCAAATCATACCAATTGCAATTGCTTCTCCGTGCAGCAACGGCTTCTCCGTCTCCAATGCCCAACCTTCGATTGCGTGCCCGATGGTATGTCCAAAATTCAGGGCTTTGCGGATGCCTTTTTCAAACGGATCAACTTCGACAATGCGTTTTTTTATTTGTAAAGAAGGGGCAAGATAAGTTGGCCAATCTACTTTAGTCAGGTCAGTTATGGCTTGCAAATTTGCCCATTGTTTAGCGTTATCAATCAGCGTATGTTTGATGATTTCTCCAAAACCGCTGCGAATTTCATCGAAAGGCAAGGTTTGTAAAAATTCAGGCGCAATCAGCACCGCCTGTGGATTTTTAAACAGTCCAATACTATTTTTGACCTGCATAAAATCAATCCCCAATTTCCCACCAATCGACGCATCGACTTGAGATAATAAGGTCGTTGGCATTTGCAAAAAATCCATTCCCCGCTTAAAGGTACTCGCACAGAACCCGCCCATATCGCCAATCACGCCGCCCCCCAAATTGATAGTCAATGCGTTGCGATTCAAGCCCAATTCCATCATTCTTTGCCATATTTTTTGACAAGTTTCAAGGTTTTTATGTTGCTCGCCTGCAGCAATTTTTATAATTAAAAAATTGAAATTGGGTGCGTTCTTTTCTAAAATAGGCAAACAATGTTGATGTGTATTGTCATCGACCAAAACTGCGATTTTAGAATAATTTCTTTCTTTTAAAAAAGTATTTAACGTTGACCAAATATCGCCAATTTGAATATTGTAGTCGTCGAGTTGGATGGTTTTCATATCAATAACGGTATTCGGCTCACGGCTTACGGCGCACGATGAGGTAGTACTTTAACTTATGTTACTCAGATAAAAATGCTAAAATCTCTTTTGCCAAAAATTGCGGTTTTTCCAGTGGCACCAAATGTCCTGTATTTTCAATTTCTAAAAAACGATGCTTTGGTTTCAGACGTTTCCATTTTGCCCATTGGTCAGCTCTTAGGGTATCAGTATTTTCGCCACGTATACCAAAAACAGGTGTTTGTAATTGCTGCAATTTTGACCAGACTTTAGGTGCAAGGCTAAAAAAATGAGCTTCCCATTCTTTGCTATAGGTTAGCGTCATTTTGCCATCTGACCGTTTTTTTAGTCCTGAATTGAGATAATCCCACAAGACTTCATCCGATATTTCTGCAAAAAACTTTTTTTGACGATAAGCATCATATACTTCTTGTGTGCTGTCCCAGACATCGCGGCGTTTCAACGTCAACTTGATAAGTGGATTCAAATGTTTTCGCCAACTTTTTGGAGCTAAATGAAAAAAAGTAATCAGAATTGCTGGTAAAAATACAGGCTCAATGAGTACAATTTTTTTGAATAAATCAGGTCGCTTAATAGCAGCAAACATCGTAGCTACTGCGCCTAATGAATGTCCAATACCAATTACATTTTTTAAGTTTTGCTCCTCTAAAAAACGAATTAAATCATCTGCAATTTGTTCCCAATCATCTGTTATTCTTGGTTTTGCTTGCCAAAACGGACGGTGTTCTACAGCGATGACTCGAAAATTATTGGTCAAGGGCTGTAAGAACTGCTGATACGTTGCAGGGTGAAAACCATTAGCATGAGCAAAATGTAGCACCTCACCTGAACCTCCAAAATCTTGAAAAGGAATTGATGTGGTATTTGCTGTTGTGGTATTTTTCAAAATTTTTTACAATTGATTTTTGATGAAATCGTCGAAAAGCAAAACTATTCAACGAAAGTGGTTAAAACAAGCATCAGAGGTGAATGTTTTAAATAAAATAGGACATTTTTACAGTAACCAAATTGAGGGTGAAAGATTTTAAAATAGATTTACTCAATATAGTGTAACAAGAGTTTCTTTAAATTTTTAGGAGGGAGAAAATTGCAAATTTTCGAC
>CAYUNA010000842.1:0-2358 GCA_964445895.1 uncultured Saprospiraceae bacterium
CAAAATGAGCGCAAAAGATGCCTTCAAGAATCGAAGGTTATTTAGTTCGCGTTCCAAAGAGAAAGATAACTTACTAAATACCATCATTTAATAGACATCGTAATCTACTCGATTTTACAAAAATATAACGGCCCAATAGGTAGAATCATATCATTAAATACCCTACTTTTGCGCCTTCATTCAAAAATGGGTGGTTGGTATTTTTAAACTAAAAATCAACCATCAATCACAAATGACGAATAACATGAAAAAACATAATTTTTTTGCTGGGCCAGCTATCTTGCCAGCAGCAGTCATCAAAGCAGCAGCAGCAGCGGCGGCAGATTGGAATGGAATGGGCTTGTCAATTTTAGAAATTTCGCACCGAAGCAAAGAGTTCGTGGCCATCTTGGACGAAGCAGAAGCTTTGGTTCGCGAATTATTAAATGTCAGTGACGACTACGCTGTTTTATTTTTGACAGGTGGCGCAAGTTCGCAGTTTTATATGACAGCGATGAATATTTTAGGGAAGGATGAGACGGCTTGCTTTACCGATACGGGAACTTGGTCAACTAAGGCAATTAAAGAAGCAAAACACTTCGGAAATGTGGAGGTTATCGCTTCTTCAAAAGATAAAAACTTTTCGTACATCCCAAAAGATTACGAGATTCCAGCACATGCAAGATACTTGCATTTGACGAGTAACAATACCATTTTTGGAACGCAATTGCAAGAGTTTCCAAAAACGGATACACGCTTAGTTTGTGATATGTCTTCTGATATATTTAGTCGCCCAATTGATGTTAATCGTTTTGACATCATCTATGCGGGTGCGCAAAAAAATCTTGGACCGGCAGGCGTTACCTTGGCAATTGTGAAGAAGGATATTCTTGGAAAAGTCGAGCGAGAAATCCCAACTATGTTGGATTATCGAACGCATATCAAGAAGCAATCTTCGTTTAATACCCCGCCTGTTTATCCAATTTTTGTGTGTACGTTGACGTTGCGTTGGTTGAAAGCAAACGGTGGTTTGGCTGCGATGCAAACTAAAAATGAGGCAAAAGCGAAGTTGTTATACGATGCAATTGACGCTAATCCTTGCTTCCAGTGCGCTGCTGCAAAAGACGACCGTTCGTTGATGAATGTTACGTTTAAATTGAGTGAAGGTTATGATGAGGATTTAGCAGATAAATTTTTAGCTGCCGCTGCTGCTGCCAATTGTGTAGGCTTGAAAGGTCACCGTTCAGTAGGAGGTTTCCGTGCATCTATTTACAATGCGATGCCGATTGAATCTGTGCAGGTTTTGGTGGATGTGATGAACGAATTTGGCAAATAGTTAAGCGTTCAGGAGTTCATGGTTCGGGAGTTTTTAGATGACTCTGAACCATGAACTCAGAACTTTCAAACGCTCTTACGTTAACAACGCCGCACCAAAGACGCCCGCGCTATCACCCAATTTTGGTTTTAGAAAAATCGTATCCAATCGATTGTTGAAAACGTGCTTCTCTACTTCGCGTACGCCTTCCGAATATAACAAATCAATATTGCCAACACCGCCACCAATCACAATCGCGTCAGGGTCTAAAATATTAATGACATTTGCGATTCCTTTTCCAAAAAATTTAATCAAACGATTTACTGTCTGTGTTGCTATTTCATCGTCGCCTGCTTGATGCCTTTTGATAATTTCTGGCAATTTCAAATCACCACCAACGATATTGTTATAATATTGTTCCAAAGCTGGCCCAGAAATGACTTGTTCCACACAGCCCTTTTTCCCACAATAACAATCTCCTCCAGATTCGTCTAAAAAATTGTGCCCCCACTCTCCCGCGATACCTTGTCGGCCATTCAAAACCTTACCATTGACGACCACGCCACCACCAACTCCTGTGCCCATAATAACACCAAAAATGACAGATGCTTCTGGTAAAACTTCTACGACTGCCCCCATATTCGCTTCTGCTACGGCAAAACAATTCGCATCATTCGCCAACTCAATTGGAAAGCCAAGCATGTTTTCTAAATCGCGTTTCAAAGGCATCCCATTCAGTTCCGTTGTATTGCAATTTTTCATGGTTTGATTAATCGGGTCAAGCGTTCCTGGCGTACAAATGCCAATTTTACCCGGTCGAATGCCTACTTCTGCGGTCAACGTTTCAATCAACTTGTACATTTGCCGCACAATATTGATATAGCCACGATGGGCATCCGTAGGAATTCGCATTCGCTTCAACACCCGCATACTCTCACGGTCTTCTAAAATAATTCCTTCTATTTTGGTGCCGCCAAGGTCGATTCCCCAAATTGGTCCCATAATTACTTGTGTTTTAAGTGTATTTTGACTTATCGAAAAAAGTCGATTGTAGGAGGGTAAGT
>CAYUNA010000843.1:0-2352 GCA_964445895.1 uncultured Saprospiraceae bacterium
AGAGTTTAAAGTGGCGATTGAAGGGCAAATTGAAATTTTAAAAAAATATTCCTAAGTAGTAAGTCAAGCTAATTATGATAAGTTGACTTACTACTAAGATGAGGTCTGACTTCTTTAATTTATCACCAAATTTTTCCTTACATTTGCACACCTTTTTATAAAAAATCTGACTAAAAAAGTTGCCATGAAACTCGAACACCTCGGTATAGCTGTGAAAGATTTGGAAGCCTCCAATACGCTATTTAAAACGCTTTTAGGGGAAGCACCCTACAAAATTGAGGAAGTCGTTTCTGAAAATGTCAAAACCTCTTTTTTTCAAACTGGTGATAGCAAGATTGAATTGTTGGAAGCCAGTTCGCCAGATAGCGCTATTGCTAAGTTTATTGAAAAACGCGGAGAAGGTATCCATCATGTTGCCTTTGAAGTGGAAGATATTTATGCAGAAATGGAACGTTTGGCAGGTGAAGGGTTTCGGTTATTAAATGAAAAACCAAAGCGTGGGGCTGATAATAAATTGGTCTGTTTCATCCATCCAAAAACGGCCAATGGAGTATTGGTAGAACTTTGTCAAACGATTAAAAATAATGAGGAGTTAGAAATAGTGAATGATAAGTAATATCAGAATTGATGAATCTCAGTTTCAAAGTGCTCAAGAATCCTTTTGCACAGTCATAATCACTCGTTTTTAAAGCATATCTAAAAGTAAATGAATGTCCAGTAATCAAGAAATTTTAAACCAAAAAATAGCGGAAGCCAAACTTGGGGGCGGTCAGGTCCGCATCGACAAACAACACGCAAAAGGCAAACTAACTGCTCGCGAACGAGTACATTTTCTGCTCGATGAAGGTTCTTTTGAAGAAATTGGCATCTTAGTGACCCACCGAACAACTGACTTCGGCATGGAAAAACAAAAGTTCTACGGCGACGGTGTAGTCACAGGCTACGGCACAATCAACGGGCGATTGGTTTATGTTTTCGCGCAAGATTTCACTGTTTTTGGTGGTGCATTATCCGAAACACATGCAGAGAAAATTTGCAAAGTCATGGATTTAGCAATGAAAACGGGTGCGCCTCTAATTGGCTTAAATGATTCAGGTGGTGCAAGAATTCAGGAAGGTGTGCGGTCATTGGGTGGTTATGCGGACATTTTTTATAAAAATGTGATGGCATCTGGCGCAATTCCACAAATTTCAGCAATTATGGGACCCTGTGCCGGCGGTGCAGTTTATTCCCCTGCGATGACGGATTTTACGATTATGGTCGAAAATTCCAGTTATATGTTTGTCACCGGCCCAAATGTGGTCAAAACAGTGACGAATGAGGAAGTGACGAGTGAAGAATTGGGTGGTGCTAGCGCGCATGCTACTAAATCGGGTGTGACGCATTTGACCGCACAAAACGACATTGATTGCATCGCTAAAGTGAAGCAGTTATTGAGTTATATGCCACAGAATTGTGAGGAAACACCGAAGAAATTACCTTATGAATTGGGTAACGAAGTCCGTGACGTTTTAGAAACTATCGTTCCAGAAAGCGCGAACCAACCGTATGACATGCGTGAGGTCGTTGCAGGCATTACAGACGAAGATTCCTTTTTTGAAATACATAAAGATTATGCAGAGAATATTGTAGTTGGATTCGCTCGATTGGGAGGTCGAAGCATTGGCATTGTGGCCAATCAGCCGATGAGCTTGGCAGGAGTTTTAGATGTAGAAAGTTCTAAAAAGGCAGCCAGATTTACCCGTTTTTGCGACTGTTTTAACATTCCATTGCTGGTTTTAGTGGATGTTCCAGGCTTTTTACCAGGCACCGATCAAGAATGGAATGCGATTATTACAAATGGCGCAAAATTACTTTATGCGTTGAGTGAAGCCACTGTTCCACGTATTTCCGTTATTACCCGAAAGGCGTATGGCGGCGCGTATGATGTCATGAATTCCAAACACATTGGCGCGGATATGAATTTTGCGTGGCCGGGTGCTGAAATTGCAGTGATGGGTGCAAAAGGTGCGTCTGAAATCATTTTCCGTAGAGAAATTAAAGCTGCTGACGACCCTGCAGCAAAACTATTGGAGAAAGAAACCGAGTATGCTGAGAAATTCGCTAATCCGTATCGGGCGGCACAACGTGGCTTCATTGATGAAGTGATTTTACCTAAAGATACGCGGCGAAAATTGATAAAAGCGTTTGCGATGCTGGAAAATAAAGCGGTGACTTTGCCTAAGAAGAAGCATGGGAATATTCCGTTGTAAAAAATACGGTTTTTGCTCCGTCTTTAGAGTTTAATACAGTGTGTCAAAACTTTCTTTACGTTTTGCTCGGCGGCTAAAGCCGCCTCGCTTTCGGGGTTTT
>CAYUNA010000844.1:0-2345 GCA_964445895.1 uncultured Saprospiraceae bacterium
TGTAAGCTTTTTCAATATCCTGCGATTGGTATCTTGCAAATCATTTTTTGTCAATTTTTCAAAATCACCTCCTGATTTTAGGGTTAGAGAGGCACGCCACAATTGACTTGTTTCATTGAATTTAGCCAATGCCAATTCAAAGGTTGTTTCAACATATTTATCAGTCGTCGTCATTCGCTTGCCTAATCGCGACTCCTCATATCGAGTGTTCATGTTCTTTTCGGTAATTGTAAAAATGGCATCAGGCTGAAATTTGGTTAGCATTTGCTCATATTCCTCCTGAAAATCTTCGGGCGATTTTAATTCCAAAGGATGCTTGACTGTTTTTTGAACTTCAATTCCATATCGTTTAAAATCGTAGGCAATTAATGAGGATAAACTATCCAGAAACCGAATCGTTTCAATATTGCCTTCAACAACCAAATTCACTTTTTCTAAATTGATTTCTTGCGTTTTATCTACATTTGATTCTATCGAAGTTTGATAAATGAGGCAACTATTCAAAAGTAAACTCATTCCAAAAAATAGGGCTATGCGTGTTATCATAATTCACAATTTTAAAAAATCAAGAAGTCCGTTTTAAGGACTCCTTGATGAATTTTCATGTACCTTTTAGGTGTTTTTCTAAAAAAAAATGAGCGTAAGAGTGCGTGAACTTTGAATAAAATAGCAGAGAACGTTTGTAACTGATGTTAACATCAGTTTACAAGCAATATGGTTAAGAAATTAATTGCTTTTCTATGTTTACCGCAAAAAAGAAGGCATCCCTCAAAAAGCAGGGCAAAATTTTTATAAATTTGCCCTGCGCACATGAAAAAGTATTCCTAATTGCGAATTTTTAATGATTGATAGCAAACGGCGAATGATTGACGAATGCGATGAAAACAACCATTTGTATTTTTGGAATTTTAGGATTCAGTTTTGCGTTCCTAAGGAAATTGTGATTTGCTTGTTCCCCGAAACCGCTGCTGCAAAGTAAGGACGAATAAATTATCCTCGCAATAGGTAGATTGCCGACAAAGTGCAGATTGTTAGAAATTAAGAGAGTTTAACCTAAAAGATAAGGTGAAGGAGTAAACGTTAATTGATAATGGTAGTTTTAAATAACTGATTATTAAGGGTTTATAGGTATTGTTAAAATCATTATTTGATGGTCTTAAAAACTTTAACATTTAGAAAAATGACCCAATTTGAGTGATAACAAGATAAATACTAAAAAAAAGAAGGGAAATTCGATTCGTAGTTTGAATTTATCTGCTAAACGTGGTCGTACTAATTTGTCGATTGATACTTATATTAATGGTATCAAAAATGGCGACCGAGTGCTTCTGGGTCGTGCGATTACGTTAATCGAAAGCACTTTATCGACGCATCAGCAACAAGCGCAAAAAATTATTGAAGCCTGTTTGCCACTAGCGAATAACTCAATCCGAATTGGTGTGACGGGAACGCCTGGGGTCGGAAAAAGTACTTTCATTGAAGCCTTCGGAACGCATCTGACGAAGCAGCAAAAAAAGGTTGCTGTTCTTGCAATCGACCCATCAAGCCAGATGAGCCGTGGGAGTATTTTGGGTGATAAAACGCGGATGGAAAACCTGTCCTCCAACAAGAATGCGTTCATTCGACCATCTCCTGCCGCTGATTCTTTAGGTGGCGTTGCCCGCAAAACACGGGAGACAATTATTCTCTGTGAAGCTGCTGGATTCGATACCATTTTAATCGAAACGGTTGGAGTGGGGCAGTCCGAAATCGCGGTTCATTCAATGGTCGATTTTTTTCTGTTGTTGCTATTGCCTGGCGCGGGTGACGAATTGCAAGGCATCAAACGCGGCATTGTAGAAATGGCAGATTTACTGGTTGTCAACAAAGCTGATGGCGACCGTCTGCCACTGGCAAAACAGGCTAAAAAAGAGTATCGAAATGCTATCCATCTATTTCCACCAACGGAGAGTGGCTGGATTCCAAAAGTCGATATCTGTTCAGCATTAAAAGAAGAAGGAATTGAAAAGATATGGCAATATGTGACTGATTATCAAAAACTTACAAGCAAGAATGCTTTTTTTGAAAACAATAGGAAAGCACAGGCGAAGTTTTGGTTGCACAGTAGCATTCAAGATAAATTGAGGCAATTGTTTTATGAAAATGAGCAGGTGAAAGCTAATTTAGAAGCGATTGAAAAGTCCGTTTTGAATGGAGAAATGTCGTCTTTCGCAGGAGCAGACGAACTTTTAAGAATGATGAACTTTTAAAAATGATGGGCGGTGTATCAAATGTAATGCTGTACTTTAGTCGTTATCTGGCCGTGAGCACCCCTGATTATTTTTTTTCAGATGGAGCAAGTTTAG
>CAYUNA010000845.1:0-2340 GCA_964445895.1 uncultured Saprospiraceae bacterium
CTCAAATTTTCACCAACTGAAAACTTCCACTTCCTTCCGCTGAATGCACCATTAAATAATACATTCCACTAGGTAATGCACTACCACTTGAGTCTTGACCATCCCAGGTCAATTGTAATTTTTCATCAGACAATCGTTGCAAAATGGTTGGTTCAGCAACCAGGCGACCGAGTTGGTCATAGATAAGAAATTGCATGTTTTTAATATCTGTTTTTTGAGAAATAGTCAAATTTATCAGCACCTGCTCGTCGAATGGGTTAGGGACGGCATTAATTTCAAAAAGGTCGTCACTATTGTTTTTCTCATCTGTCGAAAAAACGATAGGCTCTTCTCCCCAACAATTAAAGCAGCCTTCATTCGTGAAAATGGTCGGTTCAACTGCCAAAAATGCCGTATATTTTGAAAGTACCCGAACGTCCGTACTGTAATCAATAATCTCGGCAATGGTGCTATTGTCTGGATTACCCGCTTCCATTTCTTGAATGCGGTGATGTGCCCACATTTCTTCATTTAAGGTATCACCAACGATGAGGTCAGGCGTTTCAATAATAAGTTCCTGGACATTGAAGACATTTCCTGAAACGGTTGTGAATTCAATTTCAAACGGCATTTCGCCAACATATTTGCCCAATTGCATAACTGGATGATGCAGCGATGCTACCCCTACTGCGTTTTCTACCTCAAATCTGGAATGGCAAATGCCTGATGAAAGACTGGTATATAAATCATAATTACCCGCTACTTTTTTGAGGCTTTGCATGAGAAATTGTATCCCCGCATCGACATAATTGATAGAATAAGTATTGCCAACCCCATCGACATTTGAGTTTTCGTGGGTGAAGAGATTGCCGCTTGTTTGTTGTGTCAGGATATTATAAAAATACCGATTGCCCAGATACTGAATATTGTTCAACCAAGCACCGTTGAAATAAAGTTGATACTCAAAAACATGAATCGGAATATCGATATTCATAGCATTTAAAACCGTGTCCAGTACAGGATTGGCATCTTCTGGCAACTTGAGTAGATTAGAATTAGAAATCAGCAAAATTTCTCCTTCATCGCCTGTGGATTGGATAAAATCAATAGCTGTGAGTAGTTCACTTTCTACATCAGAATCATTAAAAAGTAGCGGCTGTATCCCAAAAGCTACGGTAGAAAACGGTTGCCAGTTTTCGTACATTAAATGAGTTTCATCACCATTTTGGTACACGATATTGATAGAATCGTCTGGAGATAACTCAAGTTCTGCAAAGGATTTGATTCTATTGTAAAAATAATCGGGTTGATAGACACCCGTTGATGGAGAGTTATCTGCAAGATGGTCAAAACAGAAAACTACCTTTTTCTTAGGAACTTCAATTCCGAAATCAGTTGGATTGAGTACCATTTGATAAAAATTTTCATCGGCACCTTCATACGTGTTGATATAAACGCCCTCGGTTAATGGTGCGTCGAGTGCAACTATTTCATTTCTTGCACCAGCTTCTCCAGGCAAAATAACCTCTAACACATCTCCAAATTCGGGGTCATTGATGGCGGCAAATGACGCGTTGGAGTGATTTATCAGTTGCTCATTTGTCCAGGTGCTATCTGCTTTTAATAAAAGGCGATAATCGGGAATTTCATCGTGAGATAAATTTAAAATGTCGGTCGGCAATTCCGTCAAAACACCATTTTTTGTCCATTGAGTAGGTATCAAAAGTGTAATTTTGACCTTGCGTTTTTCGTTGGCAGTCAGCGGATAAATGCGTAGATGGTAGCCATTTTCTTCTTCAAAAAGAAGAGAAGGGTCTGTTCGACGGTCAACAATCGCTTCGTAAATTGCCGTGGCTGTCCAAACATCTAAAATATCTGCTTGTACGGGCAAATCGTAAATCCAAAGCCAGGAATCATGGACAATAGTGCCTTCAGGTAAGGAAAAATTCATAATGATTTCGAGGCTATCGTTGCCCACATTGCCCCAAGGGTGACCAAAAGTAAGGAACATTTGTACTTCTGAATAAACGCCTTTAGGTTCTACTAAAAACGTGGCTTCTTCGATATTGCCGGGTTCTCCCCAACCAGCCCAAAATCCCCAGTCAGGATTGATAATAGTCAATGTATTGTCTTCAACTTGAGCAAAAGAAAAATTTATCGTCATCAAGACGAGCATGGTAGAAAGCGTAAACAGTTTCATTGGTAATTGTTTTGAAAATTAAAGAAATCGTTGTCGATATAAAAGTAGGTTTTTGTTGTTTTTAATAGAAATTTATTCTAAAATAGGTAAGGTGTATTGCATAAAAAATGGTGGGATTAGGTTTTTTTGAAATCAGATGAAATTCGTTTTTTAGTTTTTTT
>CAYUNA010000846.1:0-2333 GCA_964445895.1 uncultured Saprospiraceae bacterium
GGATAAATAATTTCTAATTGTTAATTCTTCAATGTTCATTGTTTAAAATGGCTATATTGCTAACTTTGCGATATAGCCATTTTTTTATAATAAATTTGCTGAAAAATAGAAACTAATAAAATGAAACAATTTATCACCATCTTTTTCTGCGCACTAGTTTTTACAACAACCGTTTTTGCACAAGAAGAAATCATCGAAGAAGAAGTCCAATTTGAAGAGGTCACACCTGTAAAGAAGAAAAATGAGGGCATCAAATTTTCTACTAAATCTTGGTCAGAAATGTTGACAGAAGCTAAGGCTGATAACAAATTGATTTTTGTAGATGCTTATGCACAATGGTGCGGCCCATGCAAAACCATGTCTAAAAGAGTATTCTCTGTCAAAAAAGTGGGCGACTTTTTCAATGCACAATTTGTCAACGCAAAAATCGATATGGAGAAAGGCGAAGGTCCAAAATTGGCAAAACAATATCACGTCCGTGCTTATCCGACTTTCCTTTTTGTAGATGGCGATGGTAAAGTTGTTCATCGCTCAATTGGTTACCATAATCCAGACCAACTATTGGAATTGGGTAGCAAGGCTTCCAACCCGATGATGCAGTTGGCGTCACTGGATGCGATGTATGAAAAAGGGGAACGAAATCCCGATTTTTTATATAAATACGCGTTGGCTAAGTCAGAGTCAATGGATGGTAGTCACCGGGCTATTGCAGAGGAATATTTGGCAACGCAGAGCAATTGGAAGAGTGATAAAAATCTGGAATTTATTTACAAATTGACAGATGATGCAACGTCTAAAATGTTTCAATATTTTGTTAAAAATAAAGCAGATTTTATTGAGAAATATGGTGAAAGAGCTGTCGGAGGAAAGATTCAAGGACTCGTACAAGCTGCATTGTATGACAAAGAAGGTGATGTGTTGGCAAATGCTGCAAAAATCTTCCCAATAGTTTACCCTGAACGAGCAAACGAGATGGTTTCCAGCTTCAAAATGCTGCATTATTTTGGGGCAGGGGATGGTGAAAAATACGCGCAAGCTTCTATCGCACATTACAAAGAATACAAGCCTGCCGCTTGGGATGAATTGAACGAAGTTGCTTGGAATATGTACGAGATAGTGGACGAAAAGAAGTATTTGAAGAAAGGCGTGAAGTTTGCCAAAAAGTCAATTAAAATGTCAAATCAATATTATAATAATGACACCTTAGCAGCCTTATATTTTAAATTAGGTAAGAAAGGAAAGGCTTTAAAAGCCGCAAATAAAGCAATTTATTTAGCGAAAGAAGAAGGGGAAGATGCTTCGGAAACACTGAAGTTATTAGAGCAAATAAAGGCACTTTAAGAAATACTAAATCAAAATAAAAAATGGAAATCAAAAAGGAACACAGGGTCATTTTTGATTTCCATTTTCATCCTTATCTCGCATCTCATTCAACATATGATTCAGGGTCTGAGCTTGTTTTTCCGTCAAGCTAAAAATATTATCCATATAGGGCATCTTCTTATCTATCTCCGCCAATAATTCCATTCCTTTTTCTGTAATCCAAACCCGGGTATGTCGTTTGTCATGGGCGCACGGCTTTTTTCCAATTAGGTTTTTTTTGTAAATTCTATCCACAATCCGGGAAGCATCCGACATTTTATCAATCATGCGGTCACGGATGTCCATAATCGTTATGCCCATCTCATCTGGGTATTGTCCGCGCAGAATGCGTAGAATATTGAATTGCTTTTGGGTAATATCGTAAGGCGAAAGAAAGTTTTTTACCTCATTGTTCAACCAGTTGGCTGAATACAGCAGATTGACTTGCAACTTGTGAAACTCATTTTTAAATTTCTTCTGTTTTAACACCTGTTCGATTTGCATAATTATGAATTCTTATGTTTAAACATCTAAATTACTTTTTTAAACAAAAAATAGAAACAATTGTTGGCATATTTTTGAAAATGAGAAACGCAGTAAGTTACAAACAGCTGACTTTTAGCTGTTTATGAAAATAAATTTGATTTAACAAAACTGCGCTTCTCTGAAAAAGTAGTTTAATATTTACGCTTTCAAATGCTGTTGTTTCCATGATGTATCTATTGATTTAAGAACGTTTCTGGGTACGGATACCGTCCACAAATCGAGTGACAAACTGACGAATAAATCCATCTTTAACCACTTTATTGATTACGTTTTTTTGGTGGCTAATTATGGGCGTAATCGCCGCACATTCATAATCTTGGTGTCCCCAGCAGTTTGGGCAGTTGGTTGCGCTGATGATTTCTTTTTGAAAAGTCATAATTGAAAAATTTTAAAAGTGAAAAATAAATGATTAACTGATGTTAAGT
>CAYUNA010000847.1:0-2332 GCA_964445895.1 uncultured Saprospiraceae bacterium
AAAACTTTTGTATTTTGATTACATTCGCTGCATGAGAAAATTAAAACCAATCAAAGTAGTCGAATTGTTCGCAGGCGTCGGCGGTTTTCGACTTGGATTAGAAGGATTACCCCAGCAAAAAAACAGCAAATACGAGGTCGTTTGGAGCAATCAATGGGAACCTTCCACGAAGAAACAACACGCTTCTCTGGTCTATGAAAACGTTTGGGGTACAGATAATCATTCCAATTTGGATATCCACGAAGTACCGTCGGCAGATATTCCTGATCACGATTTACTGGTAGGTGGCTTTCCATGCCAGGATTATTCGGTAGCAACAACGCTTAAAAATTCGAAAGGCTTAAAAGGTAAAAAAGGCGTGCTTTGGTGGCAAATTGAGCGGATTTTAAACGAAAAAGTAAATAAACCAAAGTATCTTTTTTTAGAAAATGTCGATAGGTTATTGAAGTCACCATCGAAGCAGCGAGGGCGGGATTTTGCGGTGATGCTAAAATGTTTAGACCAATTGGGTTATGCAGTTGAGTGGCGCGTGATTAATGCCGCAGAGTACGGAATGCCGCAGCGGCGACGGCGGGTTTATATTTTGGGATATCACAAAACAAGTCCGATTTATCAGCAGATGCAACAACGTTTTGCAGCATCCACTACCCTATTTGCAAATGATTATTTATTAAAAAATGGCACCATTGCAGAAGCATTTCCTGCTGATTTTATTGAAAAAAGTTTACTTGCTGAATTTACATTAGACGACGATTTAACCGACATTTCTAATAATTTTAATGTCAATGGTAAAAAATCACTATTTGAAAATGCGGGCATCTTATTTCAAAATCAAGTTTTTACTCAAAAAATGACACCTATCTATAATGGAAATATAGCGAAACTCCGCGATTTTTTACAAACTGACCCCATTCCAGCTGAATTCTATATTAATGAAGAAGATTTGAAAAAATGGCAGTACCTAAAAGGTGCGAAAAAGGAAGTTCGGACAACAGCACAAGGTTTTCAATACAATTATAGTGAGGGCGGCATGACTTTTCCAGATTCATTGGATGCACCTGCGCGGACGATTATTACAGGTGAAGGTGGCAAGTCTCCGTCCCGTTTCAAACATGGTATTTTGACAAAAAAAGGAATGCGGAGATTGACGCCTTTAGAATTAGAACGACTGAATATGTTCCCAGATAATCACACAAAGTTAGAAGGTATTTCTGATACTAAACGAGCGTTTTTTATGGGAAATGCATTGGTAGTTGGTGTGATTGAGAAGATTGGGGCGACTTTATTTGAAAAAACGTATTAGGAACGCGAATTAAATAAATGCAGATTCTTGATAGTGAGAGTTTGTTCATAGTTTTTGCTTTGAAACCTGCATAAATGTTGATATTTTCAGGGTTTTAAAGTGAAAAATATGGACAAAAAATCCTGTCAAGAATCGGCTTTTATTTATTTCGCGTTCCTTAGTAACTAATGTTACGCACTCGCTATACTCTAAATGAAATTAAGTGCCGCGTTATCCTCCATAAACCAAAAAATAATCCCCAATCACTTCATAGAAAAGATGAAACGTTTCATCAAATTCATCTTTTAAAACTCGCCCTTTAAACTGACCACCACCTTCAGAATATTCAAACGGGTCAACAAGAATATTTTGCCGAAAATCAAGCAATTTTCGACCATAAATTTTATACAAAGCCTCCTTCGCGCACCAATAAACATGCAAGTGCCGCAAACGGGTTTTCTCTTGCAAAGTCGCCAACTCTTCAGGACGCATATACTTGTGTGCCAATCGGTCGATTTTCGGCACAAACACCTGAATATCAATACCTACTGAATGCGGTGCGGCAACTGCTGCCGCCATTTGATGCGTATGGCTCAACGAAATTTGCCACTTAGAATTTTCCAAATAAGGCTTCCCAAATTCATCTTTTATCAACGCACCTCGGTCTTTTCGTTGCGACATTTTATGAATCAACTGCCGTGCCGCCAACCATTCTAATCGTCGTCCTTTTCCCTTGATTTTTGACAATCGCTCGACCTCTTTTGGAAACAGATTGAGCTGTTCCAAAAACCAGGATTCTTCCTCACGGATGTCCCACAATGCGACTTCGCCTTCTGGATGCAGATTTTTTTTTGAAAATAGCGGCATGGTGCGAAGGTACGTAAATGGTTGTTTTTATGGAAACTTCACTACTTTTTCCAAAAATCGAAATCCGTCTTATCGCAAACTTGATGCGTAGGAATGCAAACTCATTTTTTTTAAAATCATTGAACCATTCGTTAAGTGCCTCGTAGTAATTAATTCGGTAAAATTTTCAGACAAGATTTTTTC
>CAYUNA010000848.1:0-2313 GCA_964445895.1 uncultured Saprospiraceae bacterium
ATGAGAACAAAATATCCTCTCAAGAATGTGAAGTTATTTACTTCGCGTTCCTAAGCAGTGACGTTTTCTACTCCCGAATCCAACACAAAAAGACACGTGGAATCCATCATCTTTATGGTCTTTCTAATTTTATCAAAATCTAACTCAGGTGGCAAACCGAAGACGTTCAAATCTGCCGTTGGTGCTTTTTGAATTTCTTCCTGAAAATTGCCTGTTAAAACCGTCGCCTGAACATGAGGTAAACGAGCCAAATCTATCATTTGTTGCATAAATCGCATGGCTTTACTTTGCGTTTCCTGGTCTTTGACGACGGTGATGATGCGAACGTTTGCCCCCCAATTCAATGTCAATTTATAGGACAATAACATCGACAAATGCAGGTTACCAATGCCTTCTGAAATTTGCCAATCAGGTCCCCTGTCACTGAGCCAGATATTGATATTTTGCTTTTGTCCCAAGCCGGCTTTTGGATGACGAGCATATAACACAACGCCTATTTCCAAACGGGCAGCTTCTTTGATTATTGTTGGAAATTCGGTCAAAGCTTCTCCTTTTTCGACCATATTTAAAAAGATAACATTCGGTTTGAAAAACGCACCCCGCATCGCTTGATTGCTAAAATTAACGCCGTCAGAGAAGGAATCTGTTCGCATAATTGTCCACGAGGAAAAAATGCCCGCATCTTTAAATCCATTCGCAATTTTCGGCAATTTTTGCTGCAAACGCTTCTCATTCTCCCCTTCTCCAATTCCTAAAAGCATGGCGTAACCCTTAGGATAAACCACGTCTTTGATAAACGAAAAAGTTCCATTGACAATCGCCGCATCGGTGACAGGTACTAATAAATTAGGCTTCCATGCCCGTTCTTGCTTGTGTTCCAAACCAGCCGTATGCTTCGCCGCCCATTCTGCAAAAGAAGAAAACATTCCGCTCCGAACATCCTCAAATGGAGTCTCTAAATGTCGCTTATTTAAAATACCATACACGCCGACTACGACCAAAATTGACACCAAACTAATGACTGGATTAATGATAAACATTGCCATCACACTACTAATCAAACCCACCCAGGGAATAAATTTATTGACTTTAAAAACAGGTCTAAAACTGACCAAACCAAGTTTTTGCTCGATGATAACAACCACATTTAACATGGCATAAGTGATGAGAAAAAACATCGTCACGAGCGGTGCAATTGCATTCAAATCTCGCAGCAGCATCGTTGCAAAAATCAAAATACCCGTGACAATCATCGCATTTCGGGGCTGTCCTGTGGCATTTTGAAAAGATAACCATTTGCTTTTTGGTAAAACCTGATGCTCTCCCATCGCAAATAAAATACGCGACGAACCAATAATGGAGGCTAAAGCCGAAGAAAAAGTTGCGCCCAAAACACCCGCGATAATTGCTGGTGGCCAAAAAGATTTATCCATCATGATATTGAAATTCGTCAGCAATTCCTGCTCCGTAGCGGACCGGGCAATCCAGTACGCCAAAATCAAATAAATCACGAGACTGACGGCAATCGCACAGAGTGTTCCTTTGGGTATACTGCCTTTGGGGTCCTCCAATTCGCCTGACATATTTGCACCTGCCATGATACCCGTTGCGGCTGGAAAAAATACAGCGAAGACTATCCAAAAATCCGTTTTCATATCGGTATTCGCACCAAAAGTTCCCCAACGAATCGCGTCTTCAGAAGAAATTCCCATTGACCCATTATAGGCAGCAAAAGCTATGGAAATGAACGACGCAAAAATGATAACCATTATCAAATATTGCGTTCGAATCGCCAAATCTGCACTTTTATAAGCAATGGCGTACAGTACAAAAAACACGGAACAATCCACTAAAAATGCAGGGTGTTCAGGAAAAATAAACAACCAACCTTCCCGAAAACCAAAAATGTACATTGTGACTGCCAATCCCTGCGAAATATAGCGCGGAATGCCCAAACTACCACCAACTTCCAAGCCTAATGATTGCGAAATAATGGCATACGCCCCACCCGCACCAATCCGGATATTGGTAATGATAGAGGACATAGACAATGCCGTACAAATCGTAATGCCAAAGGATAACAAAATAATGAGCCAAGCTCCCAATAGTCCCGCATTACCGACGACCCAACCGAGCCGCAAATACATGATAACCCCCAAAATGGTGAGTAAGGTAGGTGTAAAAACACCACCGAAGGTGCCGAACTTTTTCATCGGAGTAGTTGTGGTAGGCATTTCGTTTTTCATGGGGGCAAAAGTAGGAAAGTATTGGAGTTTTTTGGGTAAAAAAGTTTTAAGTAACTGATGTCAAGTA
>CAYUNA010000849.1:0-2311 GCA_964445895.1 uncultured Saprospiraceae bacterium
GGACGGACTGATGATAGCTAAAGAATTATAGCATTACATTTGGTACACCGCCCTATTTTTTTACAGTTTGTAAAAACTTTCTATACGTTTTGCTCGACGGCTAAAGCCGCCTCGCTTTTAGAGTTTTAAGGGGGAGAGATTGATTGAGTTTTCCGACGGAAAACTCAATCAATCTCCCCCCTAACCTACCCCTCGAAAAATGGCTTTAGCCATTTTTCGAAAATACAAAATGACTTTTTACACAATGTATTTAGTTGCGTCAAAATCCTAACGCTTTGATTTCCAGTTCATAAGTCCCCAGACACGCTCTAAATTACAATTGAATAGAATTTTTAAACCGATTTTTCAAACGCCCATCATGTGTTACAACCAACAAGGTCGCATTCACTTCTCTCGCCGATTCTTCCAATAATTGAATAACTTCTTCGGTATTTTTATCATCTAAAGCAGAAGTCGGTTCATCCGCCAAAATCACTTTTGGCTGGTTAATTAATGCCCGTGCAATTGCCACTCGCTGTTGTTCCCCCTGACTGAGGGAAGACGTTTTAGCATTCAATTTATGACCAATATTCAAACGGTCAAGCAAGTTTTGAATGCGTTTTTTATCGACTTTCTTACCCGCTAATTGTTGCGCCAATGCCAGGTTTTCACCAACAGTCAAGGCACGGACAAAATGCGATTTTTGAAAGATAATCCCGATATTTTGACCTCGAAATTGGTCTCGTTTTGCACCACTTAATTTATTCAAAGCAGTATCACCAATCATTACTTGTCCATCTTTAGGTGTTAATAATCCCCCCAAAAGATGCAGAAGCGTCGTTTTTCCACAGCCAGAATTACCGAGTAACAACCAATGTTCGCCCGTCTGGCATTGAATATCAGGGAAATTTAATCGTGTTTGGCTATCGTAAGCATAACCTAAATTTTCAGTTCGTAACATTTGGCAAAGATAGGGAACAATTAGCAATGAACAGTGTGCAATGAGCAATTTTCAATAAGCGATTTTTAGTAGCAAGGTCAATAACCTCCGCGTTTAGCGTGGCGAATTGCTTTTGGCAAGGTTTTCCTATTTTATAAAAATTGAGTAATTTTGTCAAACCTCATTATACTAAAAAGGGTTTTCTCATAAAAAATATTATCAGCTGCGGAGCAGGAAAATCCAAGCAATAACGAAGATTAGGAAGTGCTCCTTTGGGTTCTTTAAGGGGAAATGGTGGAAAATAAAAATTTCCACCATTTCCCCTTAAAGAACCCATTGAGCCGGCTCGGATTTTAGTTTAAAAACTAATCGTTTTCGGCTCAAAATGAACTGCATTTTTTTTATGAGAAAACACTTTTATACTAAACGTTAAGGGCTTTCTCATAAAAACTAAAAGGCGCATAGCGACTAAACTATTGGTAGAAATTTAAGCATTATTCTTCAGGCGCATAGCGACTGCCCGATTAAAAAGCATAAAAATGGGGGAATCGCTCTGCGCTTCTAATAAAAAACAAAATTTCTACCAATAGCTAAGTCGCTCCGCGCCAACCCAGTCCAATTTATTTTTTTATGAGAAAACCCTTACTAAACGTTAAAGTAAGTTTTTACACACTGTAATTAGTTAACTAAATTATCATCCATGAATAAATTATTCTTTTTCTGCTTCCTTTTTTTCATCGCTTCTTGCGCCAATAGCCAAGATAGCAAAACAACCGAATCGGTGAAGTCAGAAATCACCACGCCAACAAAAGCTGCAAAATCGGTACAAAAAGCTCCAAAATTAACGGAAGAACAAAAGAAGAAACTACCTCGCAACTACATCGTTGAAAACACACGTCAAGCCGAAGATATTGACGGTGTTTATCCATATGACATTGATTTAAAATTGGCAGATGGTACTATCGTTAAATCATCCGAAATTTTGAAAGACAATGGCAAGCCAACCGTTTTGATGTTTTGGCTAACGACCTGTGTGCCATGCCGTTATGAAATGAAAGCGGTCAATGAAAAATATGCAAGTTGGCAGGCGGAAGAAGAGTTTAATTTATACGCAATCTCTACTGATTTTGCTAAAAATTACGAATCCTTTGTCAGAATGGTTGATAAAAATGACTGGCCATGGCAAAGTGTCAATGACATGAATCGCGAATTTCGACGCATTATGCCAGGCGCACTAAATGGCTTACCGCAAACTTTTATTTTAGATAAAAATGGTGAAATTGCTTACCATAAACGCAAATATCGAAGCGGCGATGAGGACGCCTTATTTGCAAAAATCAAAGAATTGAACAGCAAATAGCAATGTGCAATGTGCAATGTGCAATGTGCAAT
>CAYUNA010000850.1:0-2308 GCA_964445895.1 uncultured Saprospiraceae bacterium
AAATGTAGAAATATTGGGATTAATTCCAGAAAGAAATAGCATAGATGGTGTTTTGTTTTGAAATAATATATCTGATGTTACGCAAAGCCATCATTTTTATGTATTCAAATGCGCCGCAAATAAATTTCAACTCTTGCTAACATTTCGTTGTGCGCGTGTGGAATTCTAAAGGGTAAAGAAACGGCCCTATTTGAATTATTGAACAAAAAACGAGATTAATGTTGATATTGACCGAGTTTTCTAAAAAAATTTATCAAAATTTCTCTCCAAATTTAAACTACCTTTGCCCCTATGTCAAGTTCAATCAAAAATCAAAAGGGAATTCTTAGCAAACTCAACATCGACCAACTCAACCCGATGCAGAAGGATGCACAACATGCCATTCACAGCAATGAGGAGGTAGTGCTGCTGTCGCCTACAGGAACGGGTAAAACGTTGGCGTTTTTGCTACCAATTATTTCGGAGTTAGACCCGAATAATGAGGATGTTCAGGCGCTTATTATCGCTCCTTCGCGGGAATTGGCGATTCAAATCAATCAAGTGACGCGCGAAATGGGAACGGGTTTTAAAATCAATCTGGTCTATGGTGGTCGTCCATTTAATAAGGAAAAAACGGATTTGAAGCACGCGCCAGCAATTGTTATTGGTACGCCTGGGCGAGTAGCTGACCACTTAAGGCGACGTAGCTTTTCGGGTGATGAGATAAAAACTTTGGTGTTGGATGAGTTTGACAAATCGTTAGAAATTGGCTTTGATGATGAAATGATAGACATCCTCGAAGCCTTGCCGAGTGTCGAAAAAAAAATCTTGACTTCAGCAACGCAAGGTGTGGAAATTCCCGATTTTGTAGAATTGAAACAGCCACATTACGTCGATTATTTGCGGGATGGGGTGAAGCAATTGCAGGTCAAAGCCATCATTTCACCTGCTAAAGACAAATTGGAAACACTCGTGGATGCGCTCGCACATTTGGGCAATCATCCAGGAATTGTTTTTTGTAATTTCAAAAATTCAATCCAACGAGTCAGCGATTTTTTGACAGAAAAAGGCGTTTCACATGGTTGCTTTTATGGTGGTATGGAACAAAAAGAAAGAGAACGGGCTTTGATAAAGTTTCGGAATGGCACCCATCAATTATTATTGGCAACAGACTTAGCTGCCCGGGGAATTGATGTCCCTGAAATCAAGTTTATCATCCATTATCATCTTCCCTTGCGAAGTCAGGAATTCACACATCGAAACGGTCGAACAGCGCGGATGAATAGTGAAGGAACGGCGTATGTATTGCACTGGAAACAGGAGCGACTGCCTGATTTTATTCAAAATTTGGAGGAAGAAACCTTACTACCTGCACCACTCCCCTCGCCTGCCAAATGGAAAACATTATTCATTTCTGGCGGTCGAAAAGACAAAATTTCAAAAGGCGATATCGCTGGTTTATTTTTTAAAATTGGTCAACTAAAAGGCGATGAATTGGGCATTATTGAATTAAAACAAGATTGTGCTTTTGCGGCAGTGCCTGTATCAAAAGTCAAACAATTAATTCAGTTAGTAGACAATCGTCGATTAAAAAAGAAAAAAGTTCGGGTGATGGCAATATAAAGAGATAGGAAAAATCATACTTAAACCTCCTCAAAATACCCCGTTTTCAAATTCTTCTTTACTTTATCCCAATCAAAATATCGCCCATTCATTGCCACATATACACCCGCTGACAACGTCTGAGCAAAAGCCAGAGAGCTACCCAAATTAAAAAAACCATCTGAAGAATTTCCAAACGCATACGGAATCATCGCGCCCGTGAGTACAATGGTTTTGCCCTCAATATTTTTATTGTGAAGATACTCAGCAGTTTTGACCATCGTATCCGTACCGTGTGTAATTAAAATTTGCTGACTCGAAGTTCGGCGGCAATTGGAAGCGATAATTTCCCGGTCATCCTCCGTCATTTCGAGGCTATCAATCATCATCAGCGTTTTCACATCAATATCAAGAGAACAACGTCCTCTCTCAAACATCTTTTTTAAATGCGAATCTTTGAAAAAAAGTTTACCTGTAATAAAATTGTATTCTTTGTCGAAAGTACCTCCTGTAACAAAAACTTGAATCATGCTTTTTATCGTTCAAAATGATGAATAATTGAATTCGGTGGCAATGATAGTTGATTAAAAAATAGTGTCCAAATGATGTTACTTTTTTATAAAATTTACCTGCCTTTCATTACATCAACAACTGCTCAACAAAGAAAATAAAGCCAATTGTCATACACCATTTAGGTAATTCAAAAATTATTGTTCATATTTGGGAA
>CAYUNA010000851.1:0-2307 GCA_964445895.1 uncultured Saprospiraceae bacterium
CCTCCAATTTTACCTGCTGGTGGCATATCTTCTACCCCATAAAATTAAAAAACTGTACTGCCCGTTAGCATTTTTAATGCGATACGCTGCTGCGGCAAATCTCCAGATTTGTGTGAGCAATCAGGACGTAGTTACGCAAATTTGGAAATTTGCTGTAACTACGTGTCGCATTAAAAATGCTAACGGGCAGATTTCGGTAGATGTGGAGCGAGCTTTTTTATTATCAAATTTTGAAATGCTTACGCAGCCCTCAAAACTCTTAATTTTACTTTTGATGGAAAATATAAATCATTCAAGTCTGATTCGTTTAAAGAAAGCATTTTTCCGAGGTCTTCTTTTGAATAACTCAAATCTTCAATAAATGCGTCTAATATCTCTTTAACCAAATATGGCTTTTCAACAGGAACGGAAATTTCCTTTGGTTCTTGAACATCATATTTTAGTTTTCGAAATTGTGTCCACATATAACGGTAGCTATTATTAAAACCTAAATCTTTGGCTTTGTATAAAATAGATGCCATCGAAACACGCCAGTACCTTTTCAAATCTGCCAATTTTTCCAAATTTAATCTTGATAGGTGTGGAAAAATTTCAACCTTTGGTACAAGTAATTCAGATGCAAACTCCATTGCTTCTTTTTCTGCATTTCGTTCATTACTCACTATTTTGGTAAAGTGCATTCCTAAATGACCGATTTCGTGAGCAAGCGTTAAACGCAATCTATCCCCAGACGAATTTTTATTTAAAAAAACAACTGCTTGATTCGCTTCGGTGTACATACTTAAACCATCAAAGGCCGCAAAACCAAAATCCACATGAATAACAATTATTCCATTATCTTCGGCTAATCGTGTTAAATTTTCTACTCTCCCCTTTGGCAACCGCCAAAATTCTCTAATGTAATTGGCGTACATTGATGGGCTTCCATCGTGTTCTACATCCCATTTCGGCAACCTTTCCGCAGGCACATCTACCGATAGCATAAATTTCTCAATATTCATTTTCAAAATATTGATAATTGCTTTAATCCTTGCCAATTCCTTATTGGGTATAGACACTTTTTTTCTGTAATGGTGTGCGCTTACTTCATATCGCCCACCTTTTTGCTGAAAGAAGGATTCAGGAAAATCCAGCACTTCACAAAGTTTAGGAATGTGTTCTTCTAAATCCAAAAGTTCATTTTCCATCTTTGATAAAGTACCTTGCTTGACCCCAATCTTAGCAGCTAATTCTTTTTGTGATAATTGACGAGCTTCCCGTGCAAGAATCAACATTTCTGCATTAAATTTTGACATACACAACTTTTAACAATAGACACTACTTTTATTCATCAGTACCTGTTTTTTTAATAGTTTTCTCCTGTTCTGGGTCTTTAAGTTTAACTCGCTTTCTGGTTGGTTCTTCTTGCGGAATTTCTATTTCTAACTCTAATTTAGTTTGTATTGCTCCTATATGGGTTTCCATATTTTCAACCCAATTAATCACTTTACCATCCCAACAAGCCAAATAAATACCTTTGACCGAAGTCCAAGCATCGTCAGGGATATAGCCTGCATATAAAAATGTATGTTCCTCTGGAAAACCTTCAATACTCATTTGATTGAGGTATTTTTTTGTTTGTTTAGTTTGTACACTTGATGATGAATAATCGGGATTCATTTTTTTGAACCTAATAAATAATTCATCCCCTAATTTCAAACCAAAAATACCATTAAAATCACGTGTTTCCACATTTTCGATCGCTTCAAAGTTTTTGGTAACTCTATTTCTTATTAAATCATGGATTAAGCAAGCCTTTGTTCTTCGTTCGGTTTTTAGGTAGCCTCCAGTAATATCCATCATTTGATTAGATACTTTTTGAAAATCATCGAACCCTTGATAAATAGATTCTGTGATTTTCTCGGAATAAGGTTCTAAAACCTTAATTGCTTTCTCATACGGCAGTATCGTTCTTTTAGCCATTGTATAATTTGTTAAATTAAATAATGGTCAAAGATAACATAAAAGTACGCAAAAAACCTAATAAATATTCCGCATTTTGATGAAAAAATATTCCTGACTACTATTTATCCAATGTTTACAAGGTTTTTTATGCTAAAAAAAGCCTCATCAATTGGCAGGGCATTTTCTATCCTTCCCACTTCTTTTAGCCATCTGTATTGTCCTAAAATAGCCTTCCCACTAACTCAACTCCACCACCACCCAAGCCATCACCTCCCCCGGCAATTCCATCTCCTCCCCACTCGCCAATTCATCCACCAAAGTCAGTTCATCCGCCAATACTTCCGCTTGAATATAATCCCCAAA
>CAYUNA010000852.1:0-2302 GCA_964445895.1 uncultured Saprospiraceae bacterium
TTATGTGGAAATTGGTCAAATAGATTAAATTCAAAGGCAAGTTACTAATTTTTTTAATTTTGGGCAACCAAAGACTACAGACCAGCAACTAAAGACGAACTAATGAAATATAAAGTACCCAAAATCCCTGTCAACTCATGGCAATTTCACGTTGCGTTTTGGTTGATTTATTGGGGTATTGCGAGTTTACAAGACCTTTTCTTTCATTCTCACTTCCGAGAAAATTATAATTTGCCTATCGTTTTGGGGGCAATCGGCATTGTGTATGTAAACTATTACTACTGGCTGCCCAAATATTTGATTGAACGTAAGCAATATTTGTTTTACAGCTTTAGCCTGGCAGGGATGATTGCTTTGAATTCTTGGCTGGTCAATACGCTGATTGGGACGTTTCTTATTTCAAATGAATTTTATTTTACGTGGCAAGCGAGCTTTATCATGGCAGTTGATACGGCTGTAATTATTGGTTTTACGACGGCGTTTAAATTTATTCAGCAATGGAATGACCGAAATGCCTACGCCAAAGAACTCGAACGAAAAAACCTCGAAAGTGAACTGGAAATGCTAAAATCTCAAATGAATCCACATTTCATTTTCAATACCTTAAACACGATTTATTTTTTGATGGAACAAAAGGATGAAAATGCGAAAGAGGTCTTATTGAAATTTTCCGACATTTTAAGCCATCAATTGTACGATTATAACAAGGAATTAATTGATTTGAGCAAAGAAGTAGAGTATTTGGAAAACTATATTGAATTGCAAAAGCTGCGGCACGATGAAGATTTGTTAAAGCTCAATTATTCACTGCCGCAACAAGTAAATGGTTACAAAATTGCGCCAATGCTGATTATTCCTTTTATTGAAAATGCGTTTAAATATAGTCCTAATTCTAAAGGGTACTCTGTCGAATTTCATCTAAAAATAGAAGAGAATGGGGAGTTACATTTTTTGACTAAAAATACCATTAGTGCAACCGTACGGAAGAAAGAAGGCGTAGGTGGTATTGGCTTGAAAAATGTGAAACGACGTTTGGAATTGGTCTATCCAGAGCGATATTCTTTGGAAATTAAAGAGGAAAACGAGCTGTTTTCCGCAGATTTAAAAATTAAGTTAATCTAGTACGACTTTGTCGTTATGACGGTTAATACAGTATAACAAAAGTTTTTTTGACTTATGAGGAGAGAGAAAATTGCAAATTTTCGACCTCCAATAAAAAATAGTGCGCCTTGCCTGCGGCAACGCGGATGAGGTACTTGAGGGATAAAAAGCGTTTTTGCAAACGCTTTTTATCCCTCAGACTCTCTTTGAGAAAATTCAAGGAAACTTTTGTTACCCAGTAGTTAAGGAACGCGAACTAAATAACAATATGAAAATCAACGCTTTAGTCATTGACGACGAACCCGTAGCCCGAAAAGGCATTGCTTCTTATGTAGAACAAACGCCCTTCCTCCACCTCGTAGGAACAGCCAAGAGTGCGCTCGAAGCCAACGATTTCCTACGCGAAAATGACGTTGATTTACTCTTCCTCGACATCGAAATGCCAGACTTGACAGGCGTTGAATTTATGCGCTCGCTGAAGAATCCGCCTGCCGTTATTTTCACGACGGCTTATCGCGATTACGCGACGGAAGGCTTTGAATTGGATGCGGTTGATTATCTGGTAAAACCCATTTCGATGCAACGATTTTTGAAAGCCGCGAACAAGGCACGAACACTCTTTGAGGCTAAAAACACAGCAAATACAACACCCATTTCAACGAAGACCAAAGACCACTTTTTTATCAAAAGCGACGGGCAATACATTAAAATCAAACTGGATGATGTCCTTTATTTTGAATCTGAACGGGACTATATTTTTATTCATACTGTCCAAAAAAGGTATATGACATTGCTGACGCTCAAGCAGTTGGAACAGGAATTGCCGAGCGAAAAATTCGTGCGCGTACACCGTTCCTTTATTGTGTCGATTGAGAAAGTAGATTTATTAGAGGGTAATATGATTTGCATCAAAGACAAACGGATTCCTGTCAGTCGAGGCATGCAAGAATCCGTTTTTAAACTTTTGGTGGAAGGGAAATTGTGGAAGCGGGATATGTAGTTGGATTAACTCGATTCATTAGATTAACTCGATTATTTCGATTTTGCGTACAATCGAAATAATCCAACTAAAGATTGGTTGAAAAATAAATTGTGAAAAAATACAAAAGTTTCTAAAACTTTTGTATTCTCAAAAGCACAAAAGTAAGCGAAAAATCGACGGCAGAAATGGCAAAAATTGAACGGACTACAACTAAAGATT
>CAYUNA010000853.1:0-2299 GCA_964445895.1 uncultured Saprospiraceae bacterium
TAAGATTTACTTTTTTCAAAAAAAGAAGATTTTATAATTTTAAAAAGATACGTGTTTTTTATTTTTTAAATTTAGAAAGTAAAGCGTTTTCTTTTGAAAAAAAGCAATTTTGAAAATAAATTATAGTTTAAAAAGTAGTTTGTTTTCAAAATAATATTACAAGAATGTATCTTATTTGTGTTATAAACCAAATTTAATGTAAAAAGTTGGTTTTCGAAAAGAAATTTAACTTGTGCAAAAATATTGCCACCTTTAAGTGCATTATCTCTGGCGTTTCTTTAAAAAAAGGTTTTTTGACAAATCCTGTGAAATATAATTTAAAGAGTGAAAAAAAATATAAATTTTCAATCTCCGATGGCAAATTTAACACTCAAATTTCCTCTGTGAAAACAGCTATAAAATTATGTTTTTCGAGATTTATTAAAGAAGCCCAAAAAAGTGCTTTTGAACCTTTTGTAAGTTCAGTGTATAAAGAGTAAAACAACACGCAGGGGCGTAATTAAATACGAAAAATAGCTTTGTCAATTGAGGAATAAGGAATTTTGCAAGATGAATAGTCGAAAAATAGGCTTTGTATTTTGCTAATAATCAATATAATGTGGGAATTATTGGTCTAATACTCACCATTTATCATTTATAATTCATCATTTGGGGGAGACATTACCGTAATGCGTAGCGATTTTTTTACTTTTGCACTTCTTTTTCAAAATGTAGCATTTTTTTAGTAGAAAAAGAATACCCCTTGAATATCAGATAATATCAAAATATCAAATATCAATCATATAATGAATTCAGAGAAAAGAATAATAAATATTGCAGGATGGATTGTTTTTGGAATAGCCATGATTGTCTATTTCATGTCGGCAGAACGGACGGGTAGCCTTTGGGATTGTGGTGAATTTGTGTTGGGAGCAGATAAATTGCAAGTAGTTCACCCTCCGGGGGCAGCGTTGTTTTTGTTGATTGGACGGATGTTTACAATGATGGCACATATCTTTACCGATACAGATGCGCATCCTGAAAATATCGCATTTTCTGTCAACATTTTGTCGGGTGTTTGTTCTGCATTTGCTGCGATGTTTATTTGTTGGACAACGATGCGATTGGGACGTTTGACCTTAGTAGAACGAGAAGAAGAGACTTCTGGTGGACAAAATTTAGCACTCGCAGGCGCAGGTATCGTAGCTGGTTTGGCAACGGCGTTTTGTTCTTCGATTTGGTTTTCGGCAGTAGAGGGCGAGGTATATGCGATGTCTACATTTTTTACTTGTTTGACTCTTTGGACGGCAGTAAAATGGTACACTTTGCCAGATACTGCACAGAATGACCGTTGGATTGTATTAACAGTTTATGCGGGGGGATTGTCGATTGGCGTTCACTTATTGAGTTTGTTGACGTTTCCGGCTTTGGCGTTGTTTTACTACTTTAAAAGGTATAAAAAACACAATTTGCTCGGTATGGCGCTTGCTGCGATTGGTGGTATTTTAGCATTTGTTGCAATTCAACAATTGGTCATTATCGGTATTCCAACCTTGTGGAAATACATGGAATTGTTAACTGTGAATTCAATGGGATTACCATTTCACTCGGGAATCGTTCCTACCTTAATAATTCTCGGATTGATATTCACTTTGTCTCTAAAAATTGTTCATAGTTCAGGAGAACAAAAGCCTTTATTTTATGCTTTAGGTGGATTGTCGTTAGTTGTTTTAATTTTATCAACCTTCTGGAGTTCGATATCATTAAAAGATGCTGTGCAATGGTTGTTGATGACGGCAGGTATTTTATTTGGGTTGTATCAATTGAACAAGGGGAATAAGCATTTGGCGCAAATTGCTGTTATTTCTTCTTTTTTAGTCGTCGTTTCTTTCTCTACTATCGGCGTTGTTGTCATTCGTGCCAACGCAAATACGCCTGTCAATATGAATGCGCCGAGTGACCCGATGCGATTATTACCTTACTTGAATCGGGAACAATATGGAGAGCGACCATTATTGTATGGACCAAATTACGATGCAAAACCAATTGATAATGACATCGAGCCACGCTATGGTCAATTGGATGGCAAATATCAATTGGTGGATGAAAAAATTTCCTATGTTTATAATAAAAAGGACAAGGTATTTTTTCCAAGAATGAGTGACGGCACGCAAAATCGTCCTGAAAAATATAAGCAATGGGTCAACAGTAAAAAGAACCCAACTTTTGGAGATAATATTCATTACCTATTTAAATATCAAATCGGTTGGATGTATTGGCGGTACTTTATGTGGAACTTTGCAGGTCGCCAAAATGGACA
>CAYUNA010000854.1:0-2296 GCA_964445895.1 uncultured Saprospiraceae bacterium
AAAGGGGGGGCAAGATTATTAGAGTTCACCAATCGCGGAGATTTTGCACATGAAGTCTTTCGAGAATTGAATAAGTATTGTTTGGAAAATCTTCCCGAAATGATACTTGGGGTTGGTTCGGTTACAGATGCAGGGGCAGCTTCATTGTATATGCAATTGGGAGCAAATTTTATTGTTACTCCAGTTTTAAGAGAGGACATTGCGATTGTTTGTAATCGCAAAAAAGTATTGTGGTCACCGGGTTGTGCTACGCTGACAGAAATTTGTCGAGCAGAAGAATTGGGTTGTGAAATTGTAAAATTATTCCCTGGAGGAATATACGGACCTGGATTTGTCAAGGCGATAAAAGGACCACAACCGTGGACAAGTATTATGCCGACAGGCGGAGTCGCACCGACCGAAGAAAATCTACGCGGCTGGTTTGAGGCGGGCGTTACTTGTGTCGGTATGGGCTCAAAATTGATTTCCAAAGAAATATTGCAAACGGAAAACTTTGCATTGTTGGAGAAAAAGACAAAAGAGGCTTTGGATATTATTAAATCAATCAGAAATAACAAGAAAGTATGAGTATTCTAAAAGCATTTGATTTATCAGGTAAAACAGCCTTGGTAACGGGCTGTAATAGAGGCATCGGAAAGGGAATTGCGCTTGGGCTGGCAGAAGCAGGTGCCGATATTATCGGTGTTTCTGCTACTATTAAATTAAAAGGTAGTGAAACCGAAAAAGAGGTAACAGCGCTGGGACGAAAATTTACCGCTTATCAATCTGATTTTTCTGACCGAAAATCTATTTATGCATTTTTAGAAAAAATGCAGCAAGATGGTATTTCTCCGATTGATATTTTAGTAAACAATGCAGGTACAATTTTACGTGCACCAGCAGCAGAACATTCCGATGAATATTGGGATAAAGTCATTGAAGTAAACTTAAACGCGCAATTTGTTTTAGCACGAGAAATCGGAAAGGCTATGCTATCACGCGGAAGCGGAAAGATAATTTTTACAGCTTCCTTACTTACATTTCAAGGTGGTATTACCGTACCAGGATACGCTGCAAGTAAGGGCGCTATTGGGAGTTTGGTCAAAGCGCTATCCAATGAATGGGCTGGTAAAGGCGTCTGCGTTAATGCTATTGCTCCAGGGTATATTGCCACCGATAATACTAAAGCTCTACAAGAAAATCCTGAACGCAACCAAGCGATTTTGGGAAGAATACCAATAGACCGCTGGGGTAAACCTGCAGACTTTAAAGGACCAGCAGTATTTTTAGCTTCAGCAGCTTCCAACTATGTCAGTGGTGAAATTTTGCTGGTAGATGGCGGCTGGATGGGACGTTAATATTAAACAAAATGTGATGCGAAAAAATCACAAGAAAATAAAAATTAAAAAATGAGTCATACAAATTTTGAAGTACGGTACACTACCAATCCTACGGATTTTAAAACTTACGATACGCAAAGAATTCGTCAAGATTTTTTGATAAAAGAAGTCTTTGAAGCAGATAAGATAAATCTGATTTATTCACATTACGACCGTTATATCACGGGAGGGATAGTGCCTCAAACTAAGGCTTTGTCGCTCGATACTATTGACCCCTTGAAAGCAGATTATTTTTTAGAAAGAAGAGAATTAGGAATAATCAATATAGGACAGACAGGAACGATAAAGGTTGATGGAAAAAGTTTTATAGTTGGTCATAAGGAAGCACTTTACATTGGAAAAGGCAGCAAAGAGCTTATATTTGAAGGAAAAGAAGCAAAATTCTATTTAAATTCTGCACCTGCGCACCAGACTTATCCTACTAAATTAATCACACGTGCTGAGGCAGAGGTAGTCGAATTAGGAGCTTTGAAAACTTCTAACGCGCGGACTATTCGCAAGTTAATTGTGAATAGTGTTGTACAAACCTGTCAGTTACAAATGGGAATGACGGAACTAAAAGAAGGTTCTGTTTGGAATACAATGCCAGCACATATTCATGACAGACGCATGGAAATTTATCTCTATTTTGAGGTTCCCAACCAACAGGCTGTGTGTCATTTTATGGGAGAACAAAAAGAAACTCGTGGCATTTGGCTCACTAATGAACAAGCTGTTATTTCTCCACCTTGGTCAATGCATTGTGGCTCAGGTACGAGTAATTATTCCTTTATTTGGGGCATGTGTGGTGAAAATTTAGATTACGGAGATATGGATGGATTTGCTCCTTCTGATATTTCATAATTTGTGTTTACAATCACCCATTAACAGGGCTTTTTTGTAAAAGTATTTGAATTTATAAATCTATGTTTTTATGA
>CAYUNA010000855.1:0-2290 GCA_964445895.1 uncultured Saprospiraceae bacterium
GGGCGCGAAAACGAACGCCTATTTTGTGCAGCGTGCAGAGAAAGCAATGAATTAGTCAATTGGTTGATTAAGCTGACTCATAGAATCAGCTTAATCAACCAATCACCAACCAATAAAATGAATACCAGACAAAACTCTTTAGAAAATAATAGCATTTCCACTAAAAAATTTATCCTTATTTGCCTAATCATGGGTGCGCTTTTTATGATAATTTTTCCAAGTTGGACAGACGAAAGTACTTGGCAAGATGCCCTAAAATCCTATGTTCCCAACGTTATTTTTTGTATGTCACTTTGGAAAGCCAACGAAGGATTAGTCGCGTTTTTAGACCGATATATTTCTTGGTTTGACCGTCCGATTTTACGTTTTTTCATTTCCGTTTTAGGAACGATTGTCGTAACTGTTCTTGTCATTAATTTGTTAAATATGTTCTTTTATTGGTTGTATTTTGACAGAACGCCTTTAGAATACATCCAAATTGTTAGTCCTTGGGATTTTATTTACACCGTTCTAATCACGGGTGTCATCAGTTTATTTTTTCATGGGCGCGGTTTTTTAATTGAATGGCGAGCATCAGCGATTGAAATCGAAAGACTCAAACAAGCTAAAATCGCCGCGCAATACGAAACATTAAAAAACCAGGTCAATCCGCATTTTTTATTCAATAGTTTGAATGTGCTGTCATCATTGGTTTACAGAGACCAAGATTTAGCAGCGAAATTTATTAAGCAATTGTCGAAAGTCTATCGCTATGTATTGGACACGCGAGATAAAGAAGTGGTGTCTTTGCAAAACGAAATTGATGCGCTTGAATCATATATATTTTTAATGAAAATTAGGTTTGGAGACAATTTGCAGGTTTCGCAAAATGTAACACCACAACCGAACGAACAAATGGTGCCGCTGACGTTACAAATGTTATTAGAAAACGCCATCAAGCACAACGAAATCTCTAAAGCCTTTCCATTAAAAATTGAAATAAACCGCTTGAAGAATGGTTTAATTTCTATGAAAAATGACTTGCAGGAAAAACGGCAGTTGGAAGAAAAATCAGGCGTTGGTTTGGCAAATATTGAAGCCCGTTTCAAATATATTTCTGATAAAAAAGTAGAAATTTTAAAAACTAAAACAACCTTTGAAGTCCATATTCCGATTGTGGAAATGGGAGCTTAAGACCGTTTGTATCAAAAGGTCTTCTGACAGGATGCACCCCCGAAACATTCGTTTTTAGGCAGAGCAAAAATCCACCTGTATTACCACAGGTAACGCGCACTTTTTTTGAAGCTCGAAAATCTTGCGATTTTCTCTCTTCAAAAAACGCACTCCCCCGCGCCTGCGGCGCGGGGCGGTGGGGTTTTAAGGGAGCAAAACGGTTTTTGCAAACCGTTTTGCTCCCTTAAAATCTCTTTGTGAAAAAGATAAGAAAACTTACTTTACACAATACTTAAGTGCCTCGTAGTAAACAAAATAAAAATAAAAATAAAAGCACAATCATACAACTATGAAAATCCTCATCATTGAAGACGAACATTTAGCCGCTGACCATCTTTCTACACTTATTCTTCGTTACGATTCCACCATTGAAATCGTAGCACAATTGGATAGTGTCCGTGAAGCCATCACCTTTTTCAATACCGAAAATGCGCCTGATTTGGCTTTTTTTGACATTCAATTGGCAGACGGATTGAGCTTTGATATTTTTGAAAAAACGGAAGTGAACTGTCCCGTTATTTTCACCACGGCTTATGATGAATACGCATTGCGAGCGTTCAAAGTCAACTCGATTGATTATTTGTTAAAACCGATTGATTTTGAAGAATTGAACAAAGCTTTTGACCAGTTTTTTAATTTAAAAAAGGAAAGTAAAAACGTAGAAAAAGCCCCTGATTTAGCCCTCATCCAACAAGCGATGCAGATGATGACGAAGCAGTACAAAACGCGATTCATCATCAAAGCTGGCTCAAAAATATCGTCTATTCCAACCGAAGACATTCTGTATTTTTACAGTGAACACCGCACTACTTACGTCAAAACAAAGGATGGTAAAAAACACGCAATCGATTATACCTTGGAACAATTGGAAGGCTTACTGAATCCACAAGATTTTTTCCGCTTGAACAGAAAATTTTTCGCAGCTTTTCCTGCAATTAAAGAAGTTTTGACGTATTCCAATAGTCGATTGAAGGTAGAATTAGTTGATTTGAAAAATGAAGACGTGCTGGTGGGAAGAGATAAAATTGGCGCATTTAAAAAATGGCTCGACCAATGAGTGCAATTAGCAATGTGCAAT
>CAYUNA010000856.1:0-2290 GCA_964445895.1 uncultured Saprospiraceae bacterium
GGACGGACTGATGATAGCTAAAGAATTATAGCATTACATTTGGTACACCGCCTTTCAATGAAATGATTTAGCTATTGAATTGAGTATAAAAATACGCTTGATTCTTTCTATTGTGGATTTGTCAATGTTTTACCAGTGATTGATGTAGTCGGAATTGCGGAATAGTAAGCAAAATATTTTAACTAAAAACAAGAGTCATCCCGATTGATTAGATTAAAAATTCGGAATGACTCTTGTATATTGAAAATGACTTGATTTAAGTGCTAAGTGTTTGGTAATCAATAATTTATAGCTGATGGGTGTGGCATTTAAAAACCTGCCGTCACCTGTTTCTTTAGCTGCTTTTTATAATCTTGATGTAGCCAGTCTCTAAAGTTTTTTGTACTTTTAGAAATATGATAAGAATAGATGCGGATGCGGTCAGAAATATCGTCTTCCAATAGCCGAATCAGACCCAATGCTTTGCCAAACTCATCAGCATTTTCCAAAACAATTTTTGCATGTTGTTCGATGGATTGGTCGAGAATTTTTCGCGTCCGTCCACCCTCAGCTTCAGCTTTTTTACAAAGCTTATCCAGGTCAAACTCGACACTTTCTGAGTTGGCAAATTGTGCTCGAATTTCCGCTGGCATTCTATATTTAAATGCCCGCTCAATGTCGGCATCTGTAATCAAATTATTCAGGAAGTACTCCGGTGAGCGGAAGATTTTTTGCCAATCAAATTCTGATGCCCATAGTCCAAAACGAGCCGTGTTGTTACCCAAGTCAAGGACATCAAATTCTTTCTTATCTGGTAAAACCCTCGACCCCCGACCTATCATTTGCAAATACAAACTTAACGACCGGGTTGCCCGATTCAAAATAATGGTTTTAATCGTTGGTTCATCAAATCCCGTCGTCAAAATTCCCACAGAAGTCAATACTGCATTGGGGGTTTCTTTAAACCACTTTAGAATTTCCTTTCTTTCTTGCTTTGGTACTAAACTATCCAAATGTCTAATTTCAATCCCCGCATCCACAAATGTTTCGTAAACGTGTTTCGAGGTATTGATACCCGCATTGAAAATAAGTGTTTTTTTACCCAACGCCCGTTGTTTGTAGGCGTAGAGAAGTTTGCTTTGCATTTTGGCGTTAGAATAGAGTTCTTCCGAAGATTTAACAGTATAATCTCCGTTGACACCTACTTGCAAATTACCTAACCGGACATCGTAGCTGTAAGTTGTTGCTTTTGATAAAAAATTGCCATCAATCAGAGACTGAATGGAGCTACCTTCTATCAACTCTTCGTAGCTATCTTTCATCGGCATGCTAATATTTGAACTCAACGGAGTTGCCGTTACCCCCAAAATAAAGCATTTTTCAAAAAACTTAAACAGCTTTCTAAATGAGTTGTAGTGTGCCTCATCAATAATGACCAAACCAATATTTTCCATTGAAAATATCTCATCATTTAAGCGATTTTTCAATGTTTCTACCATCGCAACAAAGCAATTGTAGTCTGCTTGGTCAGGCAATGTTTTAACCGAGCTATTGATGACTTTACTGGTCACTCCAAACTCTTGTAGCATTCTATCCGTCTGAACAGATAGCTCAATCCGGTGGGTTAAAATCAATACTTTTTTGCCAGTCATTTCGATGTATCGACGGGTTATTTCCGAAAAAATAACCGTCTTTCCACCACCCGTCGGTAACTGATACAGCAGGTTGTAATTGGACGGGCAATTGGCTAAGCGTTCAAAAACATGGTCAATGTCCGCTTGTTGATAGTCGTATAAATCTTTTCCTATAGTCTTTTTCTCCATGCGTTTTTACTCCTCTTATCTGTTGCGAGGAGTCAGGCGTCAGGGGGCAGGAGTCAGAAATTACGATAAATTGCAATCTCTGACTCCTGACCCCTGACTCCTGATTCCTCGTTATCCGTGTTTTTTACAAAAATTGCAAAAGTACGAAATTTTTAGAGTTTTAGAAGAGAAAGGGGAAGGGATATTGAGATAAAAGGACTTTTGAGAGATGTTTTGAAGTATTTTATCCGTTCACATCACGATTTTCTTTTTGAGATGGCGCAAGATTTGGTTTTTTTATAGCCCCGCAAATTGAAAATTAATAATTCGCAAAATTTTGGTGTAGTTCATTTTCTATCTTCTGTCCGCCCGCACCACGGATTTTTTTTAGAGGCAATCATTTAAACATGCTCTAAACCGAATCCAATTTCACCAAATGCGTTTCCACAATTATTCTTTTATCATAATTCATTTTTTTATTTCTTAAAACTTCTAATAACAAAGCTGCT
>CAYUNA010000857.1:0-2288 GCA_964445895.1 uncultured Saprospiraceae bacterium
AAGACTTTTTTTACAAACTCCCTCCCTCACTATTCTGTATTTCTAAAAGATAGTCTCTTAAGTTAACATCCTTACCGACATTCATTTTTTGCTTTGCTCGATAGCGGGCAGATTCTACAGTTTTGGAAGAAATAAAATGTAAATCGGTAATCTGTTTCGTAGATAGATTAATCAATGCATACGCACAGTGCATAATGTCACCTTTGGTAAGTGTTGGATGCTTGAGTTTCAATTTTTCAAAAAAAGAAGGATATAAACCCTCAATCTGCTGTTTTAGATTGAATTGCTCATTATATTCTTTGAGTTGATTTTGTTTAATAAACAAGTGTTTTAAATCAACGATATCCGCAGTTCCCTTGTCAATTAAATCTTTAGTGTAACTACTTATATTTTTTATTTTTTGGAGTTGACTGGATTGAAGTACTGTATTATTTACTATTTCCTGTTGCCTTAGAACAAGTTGCTGTTCTAATAATTTGTTCTTATCTTTTAAATTTATAACCAATTTTTCAATCTTGTCATTGCTATCTTTCAACTGGATTTTTTGCTGCTTAATTTCGATATTACTTTTTCTTTGTTTTCTTAGAAGAATTACTAATACAATCACAAAAGCAATCATGAGAATAAAAAGAGTAGCAAACAATTCTCTGATAGACTGTTCTTTTGCGAATTGTTCTTTCTGATGAGTTAATTCTCGCGTTTTTGCTTCATTATCCAATCGAAGGAGTTCTTCTTCTAAATTAGATGCCGCACGCAATTCTGCTAATTCGTGTTGATATTCTGTTTGCTTTTCAGATAATTCAAAGGCTTTTTTATAGTTTTTTTCAATTGCGTAAATATTCATCATTGCTTTGTTGACGTGAGCCTTATTGAGTATTCCTTTTTCTTTTTCCTCGCTTGCTTTATAGTGAATTAATATTTTTTCAGAACTCCAATCAACAGGAATATTTTCTTTTCTCAATAAATCGGTCATGTATGCAAGAGTTTGTTCTTGTAAAAATACAACACCTGTAGAATCCATCAAATGTAGAGTAGTAAGGTAAATATTCAATGCCTCTTCATTCTTTTGTTGTTTTTCTAAAATCCATGCTCTCAAAATATTATAGGTTGCCGCTTGCTGGACTAAATTATTCTCGTTAAGAATCGGGGGGATGAACTGACTCAAGGAATCAGCTTGTTGGATACTATCCATCCTCATTAGTCGGTAGCATACTAAAGCATAAGCTCCAGCTAAATTTCGGGGGTTTCTAATTTTTTTGGCATACTTTAAAGAGGTTTTTGCATATTTAAGGGCACTTTTTCTTTCTCCTTCTTTATTGGCGATTTCAGATAAAAAATGATATAAACCTAAGAGTGTTCTATCGTCTTTTCCTTCTTTTACATAAGTGAAAGCGTTGGTCACAAATTTGACAGCGTCTTGGTAAGCATCCACTCTTAAACTATGTCCAGCAAGGAGGTATAAACTAGCCCCAATCAAAGAGCTATCTTTGGTTTGAAGAGCCAATTTTTTCAATTGTTGAGCTGAATCCAATGCAGCCGTGTAGTTTCCTGCTATCTCGTGAGAACCAATTAGCAAATAAAGTGCTTGAAATGCTTCTTTGGGATATTTATGAATAAGGGTAGGATAAGCATGAGTTAATAGCTGGCGAGCCTCTTTTAAAAGAAGTGAATCTACCATTTGTACTTGAAGAGCTGATGCTAATGTCATTTCAACCATAGCAGTCAATTCTGGGTCTTCCGAAATATCTGGATGTGTGAATAAAGAATTAAGTAATTCTCTTTGTTCTTCTGGATTTGCCTTGTACCAAAGTAACTTACTTTTGTATTCATACGCCTTGATAAGATAGACCCAGTTGCGCTGTTTTTTACTTTCGTTAATCAACTCCGTAATCCATTTTTCTGATTTTGGGTCAGTATGAAATACTAGATATTTTGTGTAATCATCAAGCGACGCAATATAACTGCTATCAACAGAGCGATTTTCTTCAAGTTGAAACAGTAGCTTCTCTTCATAAGGAGGCTGTCCAAATATTGAAAAAGAAATAAAAGATAGATAATATAATAGTACTGTGTATAAAAAGTTCTTCATTTTTCTGATTCGTATAAAGTCAGTTTATTTACGTTTCTATAAAGGGATTTTAAGAGGCAGAAATGAGTTTGTAAAACTCGTTTTTGCCCCTTAAAATCCACACCCGCTTTGCCGCAAACAAAGCGCTGTGTTTTTTTTGAAACTCGAAAATCTTTCAGTTTTCTCGCTTCTCATAATTCAAAGAAAATTACCGAATTAA
>CAYUNA010000858.1:0-2288 GCA_964445895.1 uncultured Saprospiraceae bacterium
GTTCTCCTAATCCTCATATAATGATTTTTATTTTTTGTCGGGTCAAGTACGGCAAGTTATAAAAATTTTAAAAACAATAATTCAATTTGAAAGATACTTATAAAACCATCACCGCACCCAGCGAAGGGGAATTTCGAGATAGAGGCAGCAAATTTTTTGCTTATGCCTTTCCCGTTTATACGGAAGAAGACTGGCAGAATGCGTTGGAAGGCGTAAAAAAAGAACACCCTAAAGCGCGCCACTTTTGCTATGCCTATCGGATGGGGTTGGATAGAAATAACTTTCGGGCAAATGATGATGGTGAACCTTCCGGAACAGCTGGAAAACCCATTTTAGGTCAATTTGATAGTTTTGGAATTACCAATGTTTTCACGGTTGTCGTTCGCTATTTTGGTGGAACACTCTTGGGTGCTTCAGGATTAATCAATGCCTATAGAACAAGTACTGCATATGCCTTGGAAAATGCCGAAATTATTGAAAAAACGGTAGAAGACATCTATAAAATCACTTTTGATTACTCCCTAATGAGTAATGTAATGAATGCAGTCAAAAAACTGGAATTAGAAATGGTGCGACAAGATTTTGGAAATATTGGTGTCTTGGAAGTGGCAATTCGGCAAGGAGAAAAAGTGGAGATAATTCGGCAATTGCGGTCAAGAATTTCAGGAATTCGAATTGAAGAAATTGATGAAGTGAAGGTGGTAGCAGGAATGCAGTTGGATTATTTATATACGAGGTAGAAAAGGGAATTTATCTAAAGGTCTTCTGGCCGAACGCACCCCGAAATATTATTTTTTAGACGGAGCAAAAACCCTATTTTTTCTTAAAAAATAGGGTTTTTGCTCCGTATTTAGAATTTAACTTTCCTCTTAACGAGAAAAATTGCTTTATGATGCAGCCTCGTATAGATTCTATATTTTAAAAGTATAATCTTTATACTTTATCGAGTCAAATCAAAAAGGTTATCAGTTTAATATTTCAAAAATCATTAACTCATAGCTAAATATTTTCGCCATGAAATTTACAAAGTGCGTAATATTAGTTATTTATATTTACTGTCCCAAATAAGATTTCAAGGCATTTCGATTATACGATTTTCGCAAGCGACGAATCGCCCGTTCTTTAATTTGACGCACTCGTTCGCGAGTCAAACCATACAACTCTCCAATCTCTTCCAAAGTCAATGCTTTATGACCATTTAATCCATAATAAGAGGACAAAACTTCCACTTCACGCGGCGACAGAATCGACAAACCTTGCTGTACTTCTTTTTTCAAGGATTGCTCCATCATGTTTTCATCGGGGCCCAGTCCATCGGGAATTGTATTCAATTCCAGCCAGGTCGCGCTCCCATCTTCCGAGCCAACGGGGGCATCCATAGAGACATGCCGACCGTTTTGGCGTTGCATGTGGATAACATCTTTGACGGTAATTCCGAGAGCATCTGCGAGTTCTTCATTACTTGGTTCACGCTCATTTTCTTGAACGAAAGACAGGTAAGCTTCATTGACTTTTCCGTACGAACTTACTTTATTTAGTGGCAACCGAACAATCCGTGAATATTCTACAATTGCTTGCAAAATCGACTGACGAATCCACCAAACGGCGTAAGAGATAAATTTAAAACCTTTCGTTTCATCAAAGCGTTTGGCTGCTTTCATCAAGCCGACATTACCTTCATTGATGAGGTCACTTAGGGATAAACCCTGATTTTGGTATTGTTTGGCAACAGACACCACAAACCGAAGATTTGCGCGGGTCATTTTGTCAAGTGCATCTTGGTCTCCTGCTCTAATTTTCTTTGCTAAGTCTGCCTCTTCATCTCCAGATAACAACTCGATTTTCCCGATGTCGGTCAGGTACTTGTCTAACGCCATGCTCTCCCGAGCGGTTATTTTACTGGTAATTTTTAGTTGACGCATATTCAAGATTTAATGGCATCGGTTGGAGAAATAGTCTCCAGATACAAATAATGGCTTCGCCAAATGATGAATGATAAAATATAAAAAATAAATCTTAATTTGTAACAAATTTATTTTACGAATAAAGTCCTATACATTCATTAATTGTTTGAAACACTAAAGTATGATATTTTTTAACAATACACGCAAAAAAGTTGCCATTTATTTTATTTGGGTATTGACTTTTTCAAATATTTCATTATGATAATGCTACTTAAAACTAACAATGAAGTTGATATTTTAGTTCTTAATGATATATAATTTGATGAAAACTTTTTACAAACTATATTAAATACCTACCGTATGCACACATCTCGACTTGGTTAT
>CAYUNA010000859.1:0-2276 GCA_964445895.1 uncultured Saprospiraceae bacterium
TTTTCAAAACAAAAAAAGCCAACCATTGAAAACATCAATGATTGGCTTTTATATTTTAAACCTACGCCTTAGGATTGTTTAAAAAACAACTTATTATTCTTGATAGGATATTTTGTCCTTATTTTTCACTTTAAAAATGCTCATTATATCGCTGTGCTAACATAAATCGCAGTTTTAAAGCTAAAACTAAGACCAAACTCTCTCAAGAATGTCAATTTATTTATTTCGCGTTCCTCAGCGCGCTTTATTCTTAATCCTGTGCTACCTCAAAGTTGATACGTGTATCTACTTCTGGGTGCAATTTGATAACTGCAACGTAAGAACCCAACTCCTTCACATCAGGAATTTCGATTACTTTACGGTCAATATCCATATCCAATTGCTCTTTCAAAGCATTAGCGATTTGGATATTGGTAACAGAACCAAAGATTTTACCGCTTGTACCTGCTTTAGCACCAATTTTCAAGGTGTTTTCGCTAAGTTTTTTCGCGATATTTTGAATATCTCCCAACAAACGCTCCATTTTCTTAGTTTGACGGTGTTCATAATCCGCCAACCGTCGCATGTTGGTGTCATTGGCAATAATTGCTTTGCCTTGTGGGATAAGATAGTTGCGACCGTAGCCGTCCTTTACTTTCACTACCTCATATTGCCCACCTACTTTATCTATATTTTCTAAAAGAATAATATTCATCTTAAAAGAATTTGGAAAATGCTCTTAAAAAATTGACACTATGTATATGGTATCAAAAACATTTTCAAGACTTACAAATTAGAACGAAAATTGATGTTTCACCATGTCCGTCAACCGTCCACCGTGAGCCGTCAACCGTTCTTTTTATTTCATCAAATCAGCCACGTACGGCAACATACCCAAGTGACGGCAACGTTTGACTGCTGTAGCGACTTTACGCTGGTATTTCAAAGAGTTACCTGTGATACGGCGAGGTAAAATTTTACCCTGCTCGTTGATAAATTGCAACAAGAAATCTGCGTCCTTGTAGTCAATGTGCTTGATACCGAATTTTTTGAATCGGCAATATTTAGCTCGTTGCGAACCAATATTAGGATTTGATAAGAATTTTATATCGTCTCTAGAAGCCATAATGCTTAGAATTTTAATGTTGAAAAATTAGTTGATGACATCATCAAACATCTCTTGAAGATTTTACTCTTCCTCATCTTTTGCTATTGGCGCCGCCGGAGCAGCTTTCTTAGGAGCTGGCTTTGCCTGTTGTTTGTTGCGATCATCGCGGTTACGGTTGTTTCGTCGGTCATTTCGACCACCTTTTTCGCGAACTGGTTTCACCTTTTTAACAGGCTTTTTCGCTACACCGATTTTACCGTCGCGCTTATCTTGGTTGTATTTCACACCATACTTGTCCAACGATACTGTTAAGAAACGCATAATCGTTTCATCTCGGCGCATTGCCAACTCCATTGGAGCGATAAGGTTACCATTTTCAGCTTCAAATTCAACACAGTAATAAACCCCAGAGGTTCTTTTGTTGATAGCGTAAGCCAATTCTCGCAAGCCTAATTCGTTCACATGAACGATTTTAGCACCTGCTTTTTGCAACATGTCCACATACTTTTGAGCGACAGCTTTGATATCTTTACCGTCTTGTACTGGATCCACAATGAATGTTACTTCGTAATTGCGCATTTAATATAAAATTTGTTAGTGTCCTTGATACGGATTAGTGGCTGATTATCAACCTTTTCTGTCAGCCACAACCTTGGTATAATTCGTAAAAAGAACGGAATTAATATACGTTTGTCAGAAAAGGCGCGCAAAAGTAGTCTTTTTAATGGGAAATTAAAAATTAAAAATGCTTTTTTTTCGAAGTCAAAGATTCCTGTCATTTGACGTTTGTTCTACCCACTGACTACTTTAGAAAAAGTAAAAAACGAACAGAAAAAACAGGTCTAATACTGTGTGAAGTGAGTTTTGCTAAACTAGGAGAAGCGAGAAAATCGCAGGATTTTCGAGCGTCAAAATAAACAGTGCAGGGTTATTGAGGGATAAACATAAATTATCCCGAATTTTTAGTATAGTCTGTTCATTGAGCATTTTGAGCCGAAAATGTTCCTGAAAGAAAATAAATTACGCGCGGCTCAAGGGTTTTCAAAGGGGAAAAACTGGATTTTCTAAAAAATCCAGTTTTTCCCCTTTGAAAACCCCGAGGTGCATACCGTAAAAATAGATTGAAATGAGGTAATTTTGCACCGCATTTTATTGAATTAAAAATTCGAGATGATTCATGTTTATTCCT
>CAYUNA010000860.1:0-2276 GCA_964445895.1 uncultured Saprospiraceae bacterium
ACACAACCCCGCGGTAGGGAATAAGGAAGCAAAACAGTTTTTGCAAACTGTTTTGCCTCCTTAAAATCCCTTTGTGAAAAAGCTAAAAAATCGACAACTGCGTTTCCGTCGTAAATAATTCTAAAAACTTCATCCCCCTATGTGAATTTCCCTTCTTATTGAGCCTTGGACTCCATACTGCAATGCAATACTTTTCTGGATAAATCGCTATAATTCCCCCGCCTACCCCACTCTTTCCTGGCAGACCGACCTTGAAGGAAAACTCACCAGATTCGTCATAAAAACCACAAGTTTGCATGATAGCATTGATTCTTTTGGCTTGACCCAGAGTCAATATTTGGTCTCCTTTGACCGTTTGAAATTTACAAAAAGCTAAAAAATTAAATGCTTTTGCCAACTCTTGACAACTCATTTCTATCGAACACATATGAAAGTAAAAATCCAGAACCTCGTCTGGATGATTTTCAATATTGCCAAATGATTTCATAAAATTGCAAAGTGCTTTGTTGCGATAACCAAACTCTTCCTCTGATTTTGCCGTCTCCTCGGAGTAGTTAATGTCTTTACAGCAACTAATCTCCCTTACGTACTCCAAAAAATCCGTTTTTGGATTTTTCAAATGACTAACCAACATATCACAAATCACGATAGCGCCGCCATTTATTAGTGGATTTCGCGGTATTCCATTATCTGTTTCCAACTGCACCAAAGAGTTAAATGCGCCACCCGAAGGCTCCACACCTACCCTTTTCCAAATAGAATCGCCTAATAATTTATATGCCAAACTCAAGGACAGTACTTTCGATATACTTTGTATAGAAAACTTGGTTTGCCAATCACCAAATCCATATTCTTGATTGTTAATTGACAAGAAGGAAACTCCGAATTTATCAGGGTCTACTTTTGCCAGTTCGGGTATATATCTGGCCACATCCCCTTTATTCTCTATCGAATCAACGGTTTGATAGATGTCTTGTAAGACTTTTTTGTAATTGATAGTTTTTGCCATTTTTATCTATAATTTTATCACAACCTACCTCAAATCCTCCTCCTCCAAATCTTTCAACAAACTCATCACCGAGTTTCGCACCCTTGCATACGCAATCTCTGTGTCTCCCACTCTTGCAATTCCGTCTAATTCGCGGCGACGTGCCTGATTATATTGCCCCATCACCAACACGACTGTATTGAAAGCTCTGGACTCTTTATTAAGCAAATCAAACAATTCATCCAAAGTCTTCCCCACATCAGTAGTTGTCAGTTTAGTCAATCGGTCTTTCAACTCTTCCAATAATTCCCCTCCAAACGGTAATTTCAATTTCAACGCATCCTCATCTTGATGCAATAATAGCCATTGTGTTGAATCTTTTTTCTCCTCTTTCGGTGGTCGCCCTCCTCGAAAAAACTTCACCTCTCCCATGCCCATCACTTCCCCTATTGCCATATCAAACGCTTCATTCACCGAGTCTTTTTTACTCAACATATTGTAAAAACCCATAGAAAAATAGGTCGCCTTCTTATCCTCTACTGGTGAGCTCGTCCCAATAACCAAGGGAATCCCCGCCTCTATCAATTGTTCCGCCTGCCACTTGGTCGAACAACCATTTAGCACCACACCTTTAAGTTTCGGACATTGTTTCAACAAATGTACAATCCCTTCTCCTCGTGCCTCTTCATCACCCAATATCAGCGAATCTTTCTCCGCATGACCACTGTAATGAAACCACACCAAATTATCCCGAAACTCCTGTAAATGCTTTGATATTCGATGCAAATTGCCGAAACTTTCCCGCTCCATCTGATATTCCCCCGCAGTCATCCCTGCCTGCAAAATGTCTCGGATATTTTTTTCTTCTTCTACCAAAGTCGGCAATTCCTGACCGGGTAAAGTACTGTTCGCAAATGCAAAATAAAGTATATTCATAATTTAACAAGAATTAAAAATGTAGATTCTTTGATAATTTTTTTAAATACAATCCAGTTTCCTAACCTTTTTCTATCCGCCCACACCACGATTTTATTTTTTCAGACGGGCTAAAAATAGCAAATACACAAAATTCTATCTGATGTTTAATCAAGTTAATTTGTGTGCATACCGTAAGTATTGTGTACACTGTAATTAGCCGTAACCATACTAAATTGCTCATTTCAAATTTCAAATTAGGGCTGTACAAAGTTTTGTAAAATTTGATTTTCAAAGCATAACCCCCCGCCCCCTAAAAGGCAATACCGTTGAATTAAGGAATTTTGATGGCACGGGTAGCGGATACCTTTAG
>CAYUNA010000861.1:0-2276 GCA_964445895.1 uncultured Saprospiraceae bacterium
GGTGCGTGCGGACAGAAATTGGCTATAGAAGAGCATTACATTTGATGCACTGCCATTTTCTTTAGCTAATATTCCGTCATGCGCCTACGGGTTTCTCCCTTGAGAAACCCCTCTTGGCGGTTCGAACATTAGGCAATGAGCTAAATATTTTCGCCACCAAATGTACAAAGCATATAAAATCAGTTATTGAATTCATTTCACTTAGCAATATTCATCAATATTTTTTAAAAATAACCACTGAATTCACATCACCAAAACCAAAGCTACTTTTGGCAATAATATTCAAATCAATATCTTTGGCGGTTGTTGGAATACACTGACTGTCAATAACTTCTGTGATTTTTGGATGCAAATCCTCGCAATTAATAGAAGGATGCAAAAAGCCTTTATACAACTCCAAAACTGCCGCTACGGACTCAATTGCTCCCGCCGCACTCAAGCAATGCCCAATCATTGATTTTAAGGACGCAATATATGGAAAATCTTTTCCTTTTCGACCCAAGGCTTTCGACCAAAGGGCAATTTCATAAGGGTCAAACATGGTCGCAGTCAGATGTCCCGAAATTGCGTCAATTGCTGATGCGTCAATCTCTGCATCTTGCAAAGCCCCTTGAATACATCGCACAATTCCATCAGGATTTGGGGCGGTGATGCTACCACCATTTTGTTGCCCACCAGAGTTGACATAGCCACCCAAGACTTCACCATAAATCCTCGCCCCGCGAGCCAAAGCCGTTTCCAAATCTTCCAAAACCAACGCCCCTGCACCACCTCCAGGCACAAATCCAGCAGCAGTTGCACTCATCGGTCGTGAGCCTTTTTCTGGTGTATCATTTGATTTTCGATTCAGTACTCGCATAGCATCGAAGCCCGACCAAACGTAAGTCCCATCGCTATCACAGCCGCCACAAAGCATCCGCTTTGCCTTGCCCAGCTGAATCCGTTCGTAACCTAAAATGAGTGCTTCCGAACCCGTACTACACGCCGATGCATTGGTCGTCACTTGATTGCCCAACGCCAGCATTCCGCCCAGATGCGCACTCACGCCACTCGACATAATCTGCTGAACCGTCGTGCCACCCAGTCGTTTAACATTTTGATTATCAACTAAATACGCAGAGTCGCGCATCACTGCTGCGCCTGGCAGACCTGCACCCATTATACAACCACTGTCCCAATCTGTTTTCAAATTGTCAAGCGAAAAACCTGCATCACACCAAGCATCTTGCCCCGCAATGACGCCATAAACGACACCACTGGCATAGATGCGTTTTGCCCACACTTTTGGAAAATATTGTGCCTTGAGTTCGTCGGAAATATCGGGCATTCCACCGATTTGACAACCGAATTTTAGCTCCGCCAATTCTGGAAAATGACGGATGCCCGAGCGACCTTCGCGGATGGCGGTTTCAAAATTATCTAAACCGATGGCGTTTGGCGCGACTACGCCCATGCCTGTGATGACGACTCGTTTTTTTTGCATAAATATTTAGCTGTAAGAATTGCTGAAAAGCGTTTTACAGAAGAGGAAACAATTAACCGTTGGGTTAGTTGTCCAAGCACTTAAAATAGCGAAAGCAGAAATGATTTATTTCAAAACAGCCCCCGACAACGTCCCGTGACAAACGACTTCGCCAAGTTCATTCTTCATTTCCACTTTACACTTCAAGGCTTTAAATCGAAAATAAACTTTAGTGGATTCTACAAAAACGGTTTCGCCTGGCATGACTTTCTTTCTGAAAAAAACTTCGGAGGAGGTGAAGACAAACTGCTGCATCACGTTTTTTTTATACGCGCCCGTCAGGTACATGCCCAAGCCTACGAGTCCAATTTGCGCCATTGTTTCCGTCATAATCACGCCTGGAGTGACGGGATTGCCGGGAAAATGCCCCTGATAAAACGATTCATCTTCTCGATAAGTATAGTGACCTTTTGCGCCTTCATTAGTGATTTCGGTAAACTCATCCACAAATAAAAATGGACGGGCATAAGGCATTTTAGCTAATATTTCTTCGCAGTGCATCATCGACTCGGTAATTTCCACTTGCCCGCTTGTAGGGATTTCATTGTTCCATTGTTGCATGGTTGTACTGTATTTTGGATTGTCAAAATCAGCAATTAGGCAATCCCCATCCTTTCGGACTTCGCTGCTTCATGTATCGGACGTTGAGTTGGTCTTTTGCAAAGCAGATTAGGTAGCTGAGTGCTAAAGACTAAAGACCAATCTACTAAAGACTAATCCTTTCTTAGGAACGCGAAATAAATAAATTGACATT
>CAYUNA010000862.1:0-2276 GCA_964445895.1 uncultured Saprospiraceae bacterium
AGGAATAGCCGTAGCTATTGCTGATAAAAATAACGAAGTAAAATCCAAAAAGATGTCGTCATAAATTGTGTAAGTTATTTTTGTCCAAACACTTACTCAAAAAAACATAAATCAATTATGGCAAATTTTAAGAAAAACGGTAACCCTTTTATGAAAGAAGAGGTCTTCCGTAATGCGTCGAAAGACGTTTTAGATAGCGGAATGATTCAATCGTCTGCACAGCGTATGACCGTCAGTGGTGCAGTCAACAAAACCTTCATTTTGATGGGTATCATGTTGTTGACTTCTGTCGTTGGCTACGCGTCTCCAGGTTTGATGTGGGTTGGGGCGATTGCAGGTTTGGTATTGGTCGTAGTGGCATCATTTAAGCAACATTTATCCATGTATCTTGCGCCTGCTTATGCGGCATTTGAGGGCTTATTTGTAGGGGCAATTACGGCGATGTACGCGGCTGCATACAACGGAATTATTATTCAGGCGGTTTCTTTGACGATTGCCATTTTATTTATGATGTTATTCATTTATAAAACTGGAATTATCAAAGTAACTCAGAAGTTTCGGATGGGAGTAATGATGGCTACAGGTGCTGTTTTTATTGTCTACCTTGCCAGTTGGATTTTAGGCATGTTTGGTGTCAGTATTCCATTTTTGCATGAAGGTGGCATGATGGGAATAGGGATTAGCCTGGTTATTATCGGAATTGCTTCCTTTAATTTATTATTGGATTTTGATAATTTTGAAAAAGGCGAAAAATTTGGCGCACCTACTTACATGGAGTGGTTTAGTGCAATGGGCTTGCTGATTACGCTGGTTTGGTTATATATAGAAATTTTACGTCTGCTGGCAATTTTGTCTTCGAACGATTAAATTCTAATAAGTACATTTTGTCAAAATATTTTTAGAAATAAGAATTTAAAGGGGCAGATTCTGGTTTACAACCAAAATCTGCCCCTTTAAAATATACTGCGCTTACCTAACGAAAATCTTTAACTCATCGTCTAATATTCGAACCGCCACGAGGGGCTTCTCCCTTGAGAATCTTGCAGGCGCATAACGAAATCTTGGCTAAAGTAAATTACTTTTTGCGCCGCATTTAATTTCATTTAGAATATCGCAGGGGCGTAACATCACTTACTCATTACCCCTTATTTGCCAATTGTCCACAAGCGGCATCAATATCTTTTCCTCTACTCCGCCGCACTGTTACCATAATATCTCTATCTCTTAAATATTGTGCAAATTGGTCAATTGCATCAGCGGAAGATTTCGTAAAAGTTACTCCTTCAATTGGATTGTATTCAATAATATTGACCATCACTGGAAAACGTTTGCAGAGTTTTACCAAGTTGGCGGCATCTGCTAAGGAATCATTAAAATTTTCAAAAGTGATGTATTCGTAGCTAATTCTGTTGCCTGTTTTTTGCGAGTAATATAGCAAAGCATCCATCAGGACGGCAAGATTATTTTGTTCATTGATGGGCATAATTTCGTTGCGCTTTGCATCATCGGCTGCGTGCAGGGATAGCGCTAATTTAACCTTTGGCTGGTCATCCGCTAATTTTATAATCATCTTTGCAATGCCCGCTGTACTGACCGTAATTCGACGTGGTGACATTCCCAATCCTTCGGGAGAGGTAATGTAATCAATACTTTTTAAGACATTTTTGTAAGCCAAAAGCGGTTCACCCATGCCCATATAGACAATGTTTGTCAACGGGTGGTCGAAGGTTTCTATAGCTTGTTCGTTGACGCGAGCGACCTGGTCATAAATCTCTGCACCGTCCAAATTTCGTAGCCGTTTCATTTGCCCGGTAGCACAAAACTTACAAGACAAGCTACATCCAACCTGCGACGAAACACAAACCGTAAATCGCTTATCCGAAGGTACTGGAATCAATACCGACTCAATTAAATGCCCATCGTGCAAACGGAATCTGGACTTAATCGTCCCATCCAAACTTCGCTGCACCTTGTCTTCTATAATGCCATTGATAACAAAATTTGCTTCCAAAAATTGGCGCAGGGACTTTGACAAATTCGTCATTTCTTCAAAAGACTGCGCACTCTTTTTCCAAAGCCATTCATAGACCTGCTTAGCGCGAAATTTCTTTTCGCCCATACCGACGAAAATATCCTGCAATTCCGACAGAGAAATTTGTCGAATGTCTTTTTTTACCTCATTTGTTGTCATGGTGCAAAGATAGGAAAAACGGTGGATGGTGGATGGCACAAGGCGTATGGAAGTTTCTGAAGATTTTTCGTTAGCGCATAGCATT
>CAYUNA010000863.1:0-2273 GCA_964445895.1 uncultured Saprospiraceae bacterium
AATTAAAAAGTAAACAGCTCTTTCTCGGATAAAAAACACCTATTCAGAAACCTGACTTTTACAATTTTGTGGTTTTTCTATTTTATTAAATAATCTTAAATTGCTTTCAGATTTTTTACTAAACTAAAATTCAATGTTATGGCTACGAAAAATACAAAACTAACAGATTTTCAGATTACGAAGGAAGAAGCAAAAAATTTGAAAGGTGGATATGCATCTGATGGAATTGGCGGTGGGACAGGTTCAAATGGATTTATTATTTGGGATGATGTTGACCCTCGTGATAATGGATTAATGATTGCGGCCCCTTCAACTAAAGCATCGTTTATTAAGATTAAATAAAAAGGATTTAAGAAGTCATTGTAACTTTTCGCTGATTATATTTCCTTTTGATTATTTCTGAAAATGACTGATTCGTTATCTTACTTTCAATCCAGGAAATAATATCAAAAATCCCTAGTAATCTTTTTTCTTCAGGAGCTTGAAGGTCATTTAACAATTCATCTTTTAGCTGCTGAAATGCCTCTGATAACTCTCCGGTTGTCAGAGGCATTTTATTTACTTTTGAAAAGAAACTAATCAAAATCTTTTCAAATTGATACGAGCCTTTCTGCTTGTTCAAATAGCGAGTATTGGAACGAATAATGGAGTCCATCAAAATGGGATTATCCATCTCATAATGAATAATCAAATTCAATACTTTTGCTAATGACTGTAAATCCTGACGCTCATCTGATTTTCGGATATTCAACCATTTATTTAAATAATGTAACGACTCATTATAATCTCCTTTTCCGAAATATATAGAGAAAAAAGAAAAGTAAAAGCTATCTTTTTCAAAAATATGCCTGTCATTAGCAGCGACATATTCAGGAATTAATTCTATTTCGTTTATTCCTTCTTCAAATTCACCCTTAACAATGCATAGCTTTAATTTAAATGCATAGTATTGTCGATGGATATATATCTGATTTTCATGCGTATTTGGTGATAACCCCCTTAATTTTTGCAGGCATTCCTCGATTTCTTCAAATTTCCCTAAGTTTCCGCAACTTACTGATAGGTTCGTAATTACCGCAATATATTCTGTCAAATCTTCTTGCAAGTAATGCGGCAAACTTTCCATCAACTCCAGTAAATATTTGTTCGTTTCATAATATTTTTGAATATCAGAGATGGTATAAAAGTAAAAAGCGTAAATACGATTGTATAAAATTTTTGCGAGATTAGATTGGGCATTTTCTTCATTTTTCAAAATGTCGGCACTCATAATTTGCTGAATCTTCTCTAACATTTTTTCTCGCCTAATCACATTTTGTCGCAAGGTCATTAAGAGTTTTAAAAAAATATTTCGGTAGTTGTTGAGGTTTTCTATTTTGATTTGAAACGCTTTTTCTTCAGCAGAAATTTTACCTAAATTTTTACCAATATATTCCATATCTGACTGAGCGTAGGCAATCTTTTTTTGCCAGGCCAAAATCTCTAAGACAACATGAAATTGTTCGTGCTTTTTGGCCAGTTTTTTGGACTTTTGCAACAACTCTTTACAATCCTCGAAATGCGACCGCTTGAATAGTACACGCACGCTCATCATCATACTTTTCAGCCGATAATCGACCGATGTTTTTTCATCATACCCTTGCAGTGCTTTAAGAATCAAATCATACAAGTAAGCTTTCAGTTCTGAATATTTTCTTCCTTGTACGGCTTTTTTTCCATATATCTTTTTCTTCAGTTTTTCATCATTAAAAATAGCTTGATCATCAATCAAATCGAATAATCGAATATATTTATTATTCTTGTCACCTTTAGGATTGACAAAGATTTTGAAATACCGTTTCTCACTTCCAGACAAGGACTTGACTAAGCGAAACAACTTATGTGAAGGTGTTTTAGGCATAAAAAACTAATTTAATGTGTTATTTTTCTTACACAGAAAATGTATTAGAAACTGCAATATACGACAAAACACTGGGTTTTATCGACAAAAAACACTATTCTGAAACCTGACATTTAAAATAAGTTAAGTTGAATAAAAATTCAAATATGTTTATACTTGCTTTATGATTTAAGAAAGGTTTGTTTTTACACAGCAATAGCAGATGTGCCAATCTCCTATTTTTAAAATAAGCCTTTCAAAAATCTTTTTCAAAAATTTATAGTATCGAGTTTAGAGAACACGTACTGAGTACAGTATAAAGTAAGTTTCCTTACATTTTGAGAAGCGAGAAAATCACAAGATTTTCGAGCTTCAAACACCTCACTCCCCCGCG
>CAYUNA010000864.1:0-2273 GCA_964445895.1 uncultured Saprospiraceae bacterium
AACTAAAACCAAACTTTCTCTCTCAAGAATGTCAATTTATTTATTTCGCGTTCCTTAGGAACGTAAAATAGGTGGGGCGCAAAAAGTATTTTACTTTAATAGACTTGATGCGCCTGCGGGATTTCTAAAAGGGAGAAGCCATTTTTTCAAAATGGCTTCTCTTTTTAGAATATTCTCGTAGCGATTGCAATTTTAAGCAATACTCCTAAAAAATTTCGCCACGAAATAAACCATTTGCTTTACATCAGGTAGCAATTATTAAAATGGAGCTTTTAAAAAAATCAATAAACCGACTCTAAAACCTTTCCCTGCGGCACATACCGCTCCATCTCCGCAGAAAACTCTACACCCTGCATTTTCAAGCTCTGAATTCTATATAAATAAGCTGCACCTTGCATAATTTGTTCGGCCACATCCGCCGCTTCCCGATTCTCATAATTTTCCAAATACGTTCCCCGCACCCAATCGTTGAATGCGCCCATCGACGGACCGCACCAAATTTGATAATCCAATGTTCGGTCAGGCACACCAGCATTTGCCCAATTGGACGACAAGCCCAGATACCAACGGAAAATCAACGCCATTTTGCGTTTTGAATTGCCTTTTGCTCGTTCAATTTGCTCTGGGTCACGCTGTTGAAAAAACTCAATACAACCTTGCCAGATTTCTTCTAAAGGCTTACGAAAAACTTGCTTTTCCAACTTTGTGCGCTCGTCTGCTGGAATTTCATCAATGGAATTATATTGCTTATAATATTCGTATAATTTCTTCGCGCGCGAGCCAAAAAGCGTCCCTCGTTTCAGTACTTGCAACTCTACGCCCATTTCAAACATATCCGACGCAGGCGCACCCATCACGTCCGTAGAAGCGACGGTTTGCAGCAATTTTCGGACGTGCTCGGAAGTCCCTGCTTCCACGCAGGCTTGATTGACGGAACCCGTCACGATATACGCCGCGCCCATCATATACGCCGCCAATGCAGACGCAGGCGTAGAAATCCCACCTGCCGCACCGATACGAATTCGCTGCTTAAATTGATACTTCTCCTGCATTTCATCCCGCAACTGAATGATAATCGGCAACAACGCCACCAACGGTCGATTGTCGGTATGTCCACCCGAATCCGCTTCTACGGTGATGTCGTCTGCCATCGGAATTTGCTTCGCTAACGCTACTTGCAACGGCGTAATTTTGCCTTGTTGCAACAACGATTTCAAAAAGGATTCTGGTGCTGGCTGCATAAAATGCGCTGCTATTTCCTTACGAGAAATCTTGGCAATTACTTTATTCCCAATTTCAATCGACCCATCCACATTTTGACTCAAACCTGCCACTCGATAATGCACAATATGCTCCGTCAAACCTAAAAACGCAGAGGCTTCCACGACCTTTACGCCCTGTTCCAAAAACAATTTTACGCCGCCAGCTTCCAACGCTTCTTCGACTGGCGAATGAATTAAATTAACGGCATAACTCTGTGTTGGCAATTCTCGCTGAATCTGTTCCAATGCCTCCAAAATCCGCGAAGGCACTAAGCCCGCTGCGCCAAAAGACCCTAAAAATCCCGCTTGCCCGACGGCTACGACCAAATCTGCCGAAGCAATTCCGTTGGCCATTGCGCCTGTTTTGTAGGTATATTTTAGGTTGTAATCCTCTTTGAATGTTGGGTCACCTAACTGACTTGCCGTCATTGGATTGGCGATGGCCAAGACTTGTAGTCCTCGACCTTGTGAGACCAATTCTCCTGTATTACTTACGCCGATTCGTCCCCGAAAGTCTTGCATGACGTAGCAAGGTCGGTCGGTTTGTTGCAACTTTTGGTGGATGCTTTCGGTGTCGAAAACGATGTCGTGGGGGGAGCCTTTCCAAAATAGGTTTTGGGGGGTGGATTGGTTGATAGTCATGTTGTATTATTTATTATGACGCAGTTTTATAAGTTGCGATTTTTACAAATATATTTATTTTAAATAATTCATACTCGTTTCACACTATTGCCTTTTCTATAAAATTTTACTAACTTTGTCAAACAAAACCATTTCAAAAAAAGGAATTTATGAAATTAACAATCAATATTGCTGATGAAAAAGCGGCTTTCTTTTTAGAGCTGCTAAAAAGTTTTGACGATTTCGTAACCGTTGAGAAACCGATAGAAGCAAACTCTATTTCAGATGCTCATAAATCAATTTTAGATGAGCGTTTAGCGGCTTATGACAAAGCACCTGATGCGGTTTTGGATTGGGAAACGGTTAAGAAAGAAATTGAACAGACCTTAT